>DASQDA010000591.1:0-3560 GCA_035634435.1 Polyangiaceae bacterium | reverse complement strand
AGGCGGCCGGGATAATCGAGAGGCGCGAGAAGGGCGCGGCGATCGCGATCGGGAGGGACGCGAGCGCAGCGGGGATGCCGATCGCGGCGCTCCGCTCGGTGACCTCGCAGGTCGCTCGCTCGCCGATGCAGTCGAGTCGTTGCTTGGTGGGTTCGACCGCACTCGCGGTCCGGTGCCGATTCAGGCGCTCGTCGATCTAGCGCAGCGTCGCGGACGTTTGAACGGGGACGCTGGGTCGGCCCCGGGACTCATCTGTGCGGCAGCGCGCGCCGACAATGCACGCCGTGCAGCGGAGGGTCGGCGACCGCGCTTTCGCATCAACACGAACAAGATCGCGCTCAGCGAGTGGCAACTCGACGGCGAGATGGCGCGAGCGGAGCGCGAGCTGGGCAGCGCCATCGAGCGTTACCGCGAGAGCGCTCGGCGCAGCCTGTTGCGCACCATCTCCGATCTCCCCCATCGAGCCTGTGGTGAGCTCGTGGTGCTGCTTCTCGAGCACATGGGCTACGTGGAGGTCGCCGCCGTGCGCCGCCCGGGCTCGCATGGTGCGGAGCTGCATCTGACAGCCCGAGCGCGCGGCGGCTCGCTCGACGTGCGCACCGCCATCGTGGTGCGCCGCGATGGGCGCGAAATCGGCCGCGAGCGCGTTACCGAGCTGCGCGGCGCCTTGCACCACTACGGCCCTGCACACGCCGGCTTGCTCATCACCGCTGGCCAGGTGCTGTCCGGTGCTCGTGAAGAAGCCGCCGCGGCCGGCGCGACGCCCGTCGCCGTCATCGACGGCGCCAACTTGGCGCGGCTCTGTGAGGAGCACGCCGTCGGCGTGGCGCCGCTCACGCTGCGCATTCCGATGCCTGATCTGGAGTTGCTCGATGGGCTTCGCGCTGGATGAGCTCGCCCGTGCACGCCGAGACGTTGCGAGTCCGCAGCTGGTGGCGGGCTTGCAGATCCGGGGTGCACGCGCGGCCTGACTTACTGCTGCTGACAGCGGCGCTCGCCGGCGGCTGTCAGCGCGCAGCTCCACCCTCGCAGTTTCCGAGCGCGCAGCACGCCATCGCGCGCATGCGCGCCAGCCAGTCGTGCAGCCGCGCCGTGACCGGCGAAGCCAAGCTCGACTACTTCGGCAAAGCCGGACGCGTGCGCGGCAGCGTCCTCTACATTGCGGCGGCTCCGGAGCAGGTTCGGTTCGACGTCTTCAGCCCTTTCGGCGCAACGCTCTCGACGTTGACCTCCGACGGCGCGCGCTTCGCGCTCTACGAGCTTGCGAACAAAAGCTTCCTGCGCGGTCCTGCGCTCGCCTGCAACTTACGGCGGTTCACGCGCATCCCACTGCCTCCGCACGCCTTCGTGCAGTTGCTCCGAGGGGAAGCCCCGGTGCTGGTGCACGCGCCCGCAGAGGCTGGCATCGACTGGGACGCCGGCAGTTACCGGCTGCGCATTCGCGGCAAACACCGCGCCGAGCAAGAGATACGCCTCGTTCCTGCCGACGCGGACTGGAACCTCAACTGGTCCGAGCAACGCGTTCGGGTCCTGCAAGTGAGCGTGCGTCAGGCGGACGTGCCACTCTATCGTGTGGAGCTCGAGGGGCATGCGCGTGCAGCGACGGCGGAGGCGCGCGTGGATCCGGACGGCATCGACCCGCCCTTGCTTCCGAGTGGACCTGCCTGCCAGGCAGAGCTACCGCGACGCCTCCACTTCGTCGTCGAGAGCGGGGAGGCGCAGGACGTCGTGCTGGCGACGCACGACGTGTCCCACAATCCACCGCTGGTACCCTCCATCTTTCAGCAGCCGGTGCCCGCGGGCGTCACGGTGCGTTCCTCGCTCTGCGCCGACTGAGCTCTTGCTTGGGCCGCGCTACGCCGACGGGGTGCGGGGCTCGGCAAACGCCGACAGCACGTGAGCGGGCGTATCGCTGATGATGCAGTCGACGCCGAGCTCCGCGTACTGCAACGCCTGCTGAGGCTCGTTCACCGTCCAGGTGTTCACCAGCGCCCCCGCGGCTTTCCAGCGCGCAACATTGCCGGCCGAGAGCAAGGTGTGCTGTGGGTTGACGCCATGGGCGCCCAGGCTGCGCCAGCCGGGCGCAAACCGCAGCAGCACCTGCCGATCGTGAACCAGCCAACACACCGGAACCTCGGGTAGTCGCGCCGCGAGATAACGAACGAATCGCGGGTGAAAGCTGGAGAGCAGCACCCACTTGGCGGCGGCTCGGTCGGCCTTCAGCTGAGCCACCACACCTTCGAGCAGCGCCCGCTTGCGGCGCAGGTCCGATTTCAACTCGACGTTGACGCGCAGCGCGTGATCGCGCGCCCACTCCAGCACCTCTGCCAGGAGTGGAACCCGTTCGCCGGCACCCAGATCGAAGCTTCGAAGCACCGAGGTCGGCAGCTCTTCTACGAGAGCGTTGCTGGCGCCATGGGACACGCGCCCAAGTCGCTTGTCGTGCGCGACGACCACGCGGCCGTCCGCATCGAGCCGGACGTCGAGCTCGACGCCGTCGGCGCCCTCGTTCCGGGCGAGCTCGAATGCGGAAAACGTGTTTTCCGGGGCGGCGTGGCGCGCCCCACGATGCCCGAGCACCCAGGGGCGGCTTCCTGCTGGTCGTCCGAAGAGCGCCAGGGCTTCGCTCTGCTGCATGTCTCGAATTCAGCCGGCGAGCTCGTTGGCGATTTGATCGGCGATGCTGCGAGCGCGCTCCAGCTCGTGCAGGCCAAACGCGATGCCGCCGACCACCGGGTGGCCACCGCCGCCGTAACGCGCGCAGATCGCGCTGATGTCGGTGTCCAGAGGGCGCCCCGACCAGGGGTTGTAACCGACGGAGATCTTGGGGCCGCTCTTCAGCCGCCCGACGACGACCGAATACACCGAGTCGGGGTAGAGCGCATACGTCACGAACTTACCGACCGTTTCCAGCACAGTTTCCGTCAGATCCACGAAGATGACGCGTCCGCGGCGTTCACCCTTGTCGCGCACGCGCTGCACGAAGCGGTCGTGCTTCTTGCCGAGCGGGCGATACCGATCGCGCACTTCGCCCGAGGCGGATAGCTCGCTCAAGGGGCGCTGCAGCAGCTCCGGAACCATCTTTTGCAGGAACGCGTCATCGCCGTAGTGCTCGATCACGCTCACGAGCTGCATGACTGGATCGGTGCGACTGACGGCTTGCTCCGCGTTGTCGAAGCTGGCGGAATCCACGCGGTCAGCCCAGCTCACGAGCTCGGAGAGGTCGCTCGGATCCATTCCGAAGTGGTCGCGGCTGACGTCCGCGATGAGCTTGGTGCAGGAGCTGTAGGCTGCGTCGTAGAAGAACCGGCCCGCGCCCTGTTTCGCCGCGCACGCGTTGCGATCCTCCTCCGAGGAGAAGGCCGTCCGATGATGGTCGAAGTACCAGCCCAGGCGTGGGCTGTTGGCGAAGCGATAATCGAGGATCGCGTTGTCGTCGCCGCTCAGCAGCTCGTCACCACGTGTTTGCCCAGGGCTATAGCCGCAGGCTCGGTACTCGAACTGAGTCCCCCGGGGCCCGAGCTCACGGATGAGTCGGGTGAAGAGCACGGCGCTTGCTA
>DASQDA010000590.1:0-10172 GCA_035634435.1 Polyangiaceae bacterium | reverse complement strand
GGAGCCCCCCGCCAGTGGCGGCATGGGCGCGGGCGGCGCCAGCGGCGGCACCGCCGCGGCAGGCGCGAGTGGCGCCAGCTCAGGTGGCAGCACGGCGCAAACCGGAGGCACCTCGCAGGGAGGCCGCGTCGGCACCGGCGGCGGCGCTGGGCGCGGCGGCGCTGGTAGCGGCGGCGCTGGTAGCGGTGGAACGCTCTCCGGGCGCGGCGGGTCAGCGAGCGGAGGTACCGTCAGCAGCGCCACCTGCCGCGAGCTGCGACGCGAGATGGACGACGCGCTGCGCGAGGCTCAAGTCTGCAGGCCAGACGGACAAGGACGTCAGTGCGCCGAGTTTGTGGACGATGAATGCGGTTGCGCCCGCCCGGTCAACGATGCGCGCGCGCTGCTCGTCGTGGCCTATGAGGTCGCCCGCGACGCGATGCTGGAGCTCTGCCCCCTAACGTGCACCCCGATGGTGTGCGCCGCGCAGCCCAGGAGCGCGACCTGCGAGGAGGCGCCGAACGGCACCAATGTCTGCAGCGCCGCTGAAGGGCCGCCATCGGGTCCAGGTAACCCGGGCCCGCCCGGCGGGAACTGAGCACGCCGGCGCGGTGCAGGGTACCGGCTGCAGAACCGCGGTCACTTGCATAAGCAGCCGGAAAGTTGGGGTTAGCCAACACTCCGCGGCACCCTTCGCGGGTGATGTCGCGGTTCGTGCTCGCTCTGGCGCTGTTGTTCGGGTTTCTCCTGGGCGGTTGTGCCCGTGAGGCCCCTCGTGCGCGCTCCCCGGAGCCGGGCTTTGCGCCCTGGATCACGGCTCGCCCGACGCGGCCCTCGACGGCCAAGGCCAGCCGCGATCGCACCCCGGGGCCGCGGGCCTTCGCCTTGTCCAAGGACCATGTCGTCACCACCACGGCACGCGGACCGCTGCCCTCCGATAGGTTGCCGGGGGGTGTACGCTGCCTGGCTCAGCTCAAGGACGCCGGCGTGGCATTCGACGAGCCGCGTGCCTTCCGCGGGGTGGATACACCCGTGCAGTTGCGCGGTCCGATCGGCGCCATCGAGTTCTGGTCGCCGGCCGGCAGGCTCGTCGCGGATTGTAGATTCGTGCTCGCCCTGGTGGAAGTCGCGCCAGAGTTTGCGGCGCTGGGTGTGCGGCGGGTGCGTTTCTCCGGCGCCTATGTTTACCGCACCAGCAGGACCGGGCGCCTGAGCTTGCACGCATACGGTTTGGCGCTCGACCTGCACGAGGTCATGACCGACGACGCCTCCTACACGGTCGAGCACGACTACGCCCGCGGGGTCGGCGAAGCGTGTCTGCGCGACGCTCCGCTGATGAACCATCTGGCGTGCCGCTTGCGTCGACGCGACCTGTTCCGCGAGCTGCTGACACCCGACTACAACGCCGATCACTACGACCACCTGCACCTCGGCATTGCTCCGCTGCCCACGTCCGACGCGCTGGCGCGCGGCCAGCGTGAGCAGCCCCCCCGTTCACGACGAGCGTCGGCTGGTCGGCGTCAGGGTCCAACCAAAGTGGCGGCAAAGGATGGCCGCCGTAAATCGAGTTCTGAGGTAAAAACCGCGCGGAAGAGCGGCCAGGGGAGCCCCGTCCGCGTCCAGCCCTCGGCCCCGGATCCCGGAGTGGCGCGCCTTCGGGCGGACCTGGAGGAACTGGCCAAGGTGGCCGGTCAAGGACTCGACGCCCCCGCTTCCAATGACGCCGGCGAGCTCCTCCCAGTCGAACCGCAAAGCAGCGAGCTCCTCGGGACCGGGGCTCCACAATAAGGGCGTGCCCACGCGCCGCTCGAAGGGCGCGAGCCGGCGGTCGCCCTCGACGGGTACCCACAACACGCGCGCTAACTTGCGGCACACACGGGACTGCTCCCATTCCACTTCACCGATCTCGCGCAAGGGAATGCTGCACACGAAGGTGGACTCATAAGGGTGCCCCTGCTGGTCGACGGGCAGGGTCTTGAGCTCCACGCCGAGCGCCTCGAAATCGGGTGCCGCTTTCGAGCCAGCGGAGGCGCCCAGCGCACGCTCCAGCAGGTTGCCTACCCAACCCTTGTGCCCTTTCAAATCCGGTGGCACCGCGCGCCCCAGCCGCTCCGCAATGAGACCGAGGCGCTCGCCCGCCAGCGCCTCGGCGCGCGCTAGGAGCGCGGCTTCCGAGCGAGGCGGTTCGGCCGGGGGCTGCATGGGCTCTGCTCGCCCTACCCTGACCGGCGGCGGCCTTCCAGTGGCGCTCGGCGCAAGTGGGTATTGGGGCCCGCCACAGGCGACGGGCGCGCTGCTCAGCCGAGGGCGCCGCAAGGTAGCCCAGCCGCCCCGAGCGCCCCCAGGCAGCCGCGCCTTGGCCGCGAAACATGCGCTGTTTTGGTCCGTCGCTCGGCGGCTGCGCTATCGTCACCTCAGGCAATCGTCTTGAGCTCAAGCAGTCGACCCGGTCAACAGTGGCTCCCGCCGAGCGTGTCCCCTTCAGCACGCCGACTCGCTGCTGCGCGTGGCGCACGCCCCGCTCGCGCGGGTATCTTCGGGCTGTTCCTGTCCGCGGCGGCTTTCAGCTGCGACCCAGCGGAGGCGGAGCGCACCGCGCGCGCAGCGCCCTTGCGCACGGAAGCGCCGCAACCAATCGCCCCGAAGCCAGCGGAAGCGGTCGCACCCAAGGCCCCACCGGTCAGGCCCGCGCCACCCCGCGCCGAGGAGCTCGGGACCACGCAAGCGAGCAGCTTCAACCCAGCTGCGGACAGCGACTCGTCCGCGACGACGCTCGACACACCAGCGCGCGTCTATGCCAAGACGCGCTTCGTGTGGGTATGGCCCGAGCCCGATGCTTCGAAATCGTGGATTGGCTTTTTATGGACGGGCAGCTCCGTGCGCTTGCGCGACACCACGCCACGCTCGGGTCCGGGTTGCGCGACGTTCTACGCGGTGGAGCCCCAAGGATACGTGTGTGTGGACGGCAAACGCGCGACGCTCGATGAAAGCGATCCTGTCTACCGAGCGGTTCGCCCCTACGCCCTGAAGAGCGACTCCGCCTACCCCCACCGCTACGCCGAGTCCCGCGGCACGCCGCGCTATTTTTCGGAACCGACACCCGAGCAGCAGCGTCTACGCGAGAATGATCTCACGTCGCACCTTCGAGGGTTGACGGCCGCTCGCGCGGGCGAGATCTCGGCCGCGTTTTCCGGGGTCGATCTATCGCTGCCCGAGCAAGGTCCGGTGCTCTTTCCGGCTTTGCCCAACCCGATTTTCGAGGACCGGCGCCAGTTGAAAGCCCGTTCGACGGTCGCATACAGCACCGAAGCTCGCTTCGGCGATCGCGCCTTCCTGCTCTCGGCCGACTACACCTGGATCCCCAAGGACCGGGTGGTGCCCTATCCGACCGTCGCGTTTCAAGGCCTGGCGCTGGGGACTGAGCACACGCTGCCGCTGGCATTTTTCCGTGGCAAGGACCGGCCGCAGTACACGCGCGCGAGCGACGGTACTTTCACGGCCAGCGGCAAGGCCTTCGCCCGCCTGTCGCACGTGGCCCTGACGGGCGTGCGCGAGCGCTTCGACGATCAGACCTACTGGCAGACCCGGGAAACGTCCGTCTGGGTGCGGCAGAGCGAGGCCGTGATTCCGCAGCCCAGGGCAACCACACCCTGGGGAGCTCCGCTGGGTCAGCAAGACGTGAGCGGGCGCACACCGAAGGGCCGTGCCACCTGGATCGAGATCAGCATAGAAGGCGGCTGGCTCGTCGCTTTCGAGGGCACCCGTCCGGTTTACGTGACGCTGATGTCGCCCGGACGCGGCGGGGCAGCCAAGCCGGACGAAGATCCGCTGGAACGCAGCGCTACGCCCACGGGCAACTACCCCATATCGGGCAAGTTCGTCACCGCCACGATGGTGGCGCCTGGCGAGCTCGTTCATTCGGACGTGCCCTTCGCGCAGAACATCGTCGGCCCCTACGCGCTGCATGGCGCTTACTGGCACGACAACTGGGGTCGGCCGCAAAGTGGTGGCTGCGTCAACCTGGCACCACTGGACGCCAAGTGGATGTTCGACTTCACCGAACCGGCGCTGCCCGAGGGCTGGCACGGCGTACGCTGGCTTCCCTGGCAAGGACCCGCGACCAAGGTGATCTTGCACCGCTAGTGGCAATCTAGCTGATCGATGCGCGGGCGGCCGCCAGCGCGGCACTAACGCGACGCGCGGCGGTTTCCACCTGTTCGAAGCTGCCGCTCGCCAGGTTGCCGCCCATGCCCACGGCGACCACGCCGGCAGCAAACCAATCGCCGAGGTTCTTCTCGTCGACGCCGCCGGTCGGCATCAAGGGAATGTGCGGTAGCGGCCCGCGCAGCGCCTTCACGTAGCTCGGGCCCACGGCTGAGCCGGGGAACAGCTTCACGCACGTGGCGCCACTCTCGTACGCGCGCACGACTTCCGTGGGCGTGAGCGCGCCGGGTAGAAAGGGGACGCCGCGCTCGCGGGCCCGCGCGACGAGGCCTTCGTCGAGGTGGGGGCTCACCAGGAAGCTCGCACCCGCGCGGCACGCCTCGTCGAGCTGCTCTGGACCGAGCACCGTGCCGGCACCTACCAGCGCTCGCGGGAGCTCTGCGCGCACACGCCGGATGGCGTCCGCTGCGTCGGGGGTCGAAAACGTGATTTCGATTCCGAGCACACCCCCTCGGACGAGCGCGTGGCTCATGCCTACTGCCGCGTCGGCGGAGGCGGCGCGGATGACCGCGACCACGCCGGCTGCTCGTAACGCGTCGATGAAAGCTGCGTCTGCTGCGCGCATCACTCACTCTCCTGCCGCGAAAGCATCGCGGTTCGTTGCATCTGCCAAGCTAATGCCTGCATCGGAGCACCGCGGGTGCGCTGCCCTGGCTCAGAGGGTCACACCGTCTTTGAAGATGGCGATGTCGCGCTGCCCGTGCTCTTCGTTGCGTGCGGGATGACCGCTGGCGACCTCCAGCACGCGCTCGAGGAATTGGCCATCCACCAGGGGGCGCTCGGCACCCTGCACGAGAACGCCGGCGTCGAAGTCGATCCAGCCCGGCTTACGCCGCGCCAGGTCCGAATTCGTCGACACCTTGAGCGTCGGCACGGGGCTGCCGAGCGGCGTCCCGCGACCCGTGGTGAACAAGACGATCGTCGCGCCGGCTGCTACCAGCGCGGTGGACGAGACCTGATCGTTGCCCGGCCCTTGCAGCAGCGTCAGCCCCGGCCGCGTGGCGCGAGCTCCGTAGGCGATGACGTCGGTGATCGGGGCGTCTCCGCCCTTCTGCACGCATCCGAGTGACTTCTCTTCCAGGGTGGTGATGCCGCCGTCCTTGTTGCCCGGGGAAGGGTTCTCGTAGACCGGTTGCCCGTGGTCGGAAAAGTACTGGCGAAAATTGTGGACCAGACTGACCGCGCGCTCGAACACGGGGCGGTCGCTGCAGCGCGCAAACAGCGCGCCTTCGGCGCCAAACATCTCTGGCACTTCAGTGAGCAGCGCGGTGCCGCCACTGGCTACCAGGCGCGCCGCAAAGCGGCCGAGCAGAGGGTTGGCAGTGATGCCCGACAAGCCGTCGCTGCCGCCGCACTTGAGCCCGACCACGAGCTTCGAGGCTGGCAACATGCGCTTCGCGTCACGGTTCGCTCGCTCGGCCAGCTCTTCCAGCAGGCGCAACCCCTCCTCATGCTCGTCGACGGAAGCTTGCGCGGAGAGGAAGCGCAGGCGGGTCGCATCGTGCTCGCCGAGGAACGGGGCAAAGGCGCGCAGGTGGTTGTTCTCGCAGCCCAGCCCGAGCACCAGCACGCCGCCGGCGTTGGGGTGCGTCGCCAGCCCCGCCAGGATCTTCTGCGTGTTCTTCAGGTCGTCGCCGAGCTGCGAGCAGCCGAATGCGTGCCCGAAGGCATGCACTCCGTCGAGATTGGGATAGTCGGCCAGGCGCTGGCGAAACGCCGTTGCCAGCGCCTCGGCGGTGCGCGCCACGCAGCCCACGGTGGGGATGATCCAGAGCTCGTTGCGGGTGCCGACACGGCCGTCTTCGCGCTCGTAACCCTGGAAGCCACGCTCGATAGCCGGGACGGCGCGGGGCGGCGCCGGATCATAGCTGATGTCCATGTCCGGCGTGAGGCGCGTCTTCAGGTTGTGCGAGTGCACGTGCTCACCGGCGCCGATGCTGGTGGTGGCCGCGCCGATGGGCCAACCATACTTGATCACGGGGTCACCGGCGGCGTGCGCCCGACGCGCGAGCTTGTGGCCGGCGGGGATCGTCTCGGCCACCGTGAGCCGCTCGTCACCGAGCAGAACGCTGTCGCCGGGCGAAAGCGCAACCACGGCAACGGCGACGCTGTCGTTATCGTGAATCAGCAATGCTTGGGTCATCGGGGGCTTCTGGGGGCTTACCGCTAAAGGGTAGGCCCGTTCCGGCAGGCGGCAAGCTCATCGCAAGTGCAGCTGTCCGCGCAAGTGCAAGCGCTCCCTCACCCTACTTTGCCGGCGGCGCTCGCCGCGCGCGTTTCCAGCTCCGAGCGGAGCGCGGCGAGCTCCCGCGCAAAACCGCCTGAAAGGATGGGAAAGCGGCACCAGGTCTTGGGATCCAGGTTCTCGTCGTCCAGGTGGAACGAAGGCGCGTACCGCTCCCGCTTCCACTGGTTGCGCGCGAACAGACGGAAGAAGCGTTCGAGCCACACCACCAGATCGCGCTCCTCGATGGCTGGGTAAGCAGCGCGCAGCAGCTCGAAAATTTCCAGCGGCGAGCGCTTGTCACGGACGGCGGAGCGTTCGATGAAGTCGAGCAGCTCGTACGGCATCAAGTCCGCTTCATCGGTCTGACCCGCCGAGGGCGGTCGCAGCTCGGCAGTGGGAGACTGCGCGTTCACCACGGCAAGCGCGGGGATGGAGCCGAGCCCGCGGGGGCCTTCCTTCTCGAGCCAGACCAACCAGCGACGCAGGAACGCTTTGTCGATGCCAGCGATGGGGCTGATGCTCCCGGCTGTATCGCCGTCCATCGTCGCGTAGCCCACCGCCGCTTCGGAGCGATTGCTTGTCGCCAGCAGCAGCGCCCCGGCGATATTGGCGAGCATCCAGACGCTGGGCGCCCGCACCCGAGCCTGAATATTTTGCAGTGCGATGTCGTCGCGCTGCCAGTCGAGAGGGCGTCCGAGCGCGCCTTCGATGAGCCGTGAGTAAGCCTGCGTCAGCGCCTCGACGTCCAGCTCGAAGTGCCGAGCGCCAATGGCTTCCGCCACGCTGCGCGCCGCGGCGCGGGTCACCGCTCCGCTGTTCTGCGTGCCTTGGTAGGCCGTGGTCAGCAGCTGCTGCACGAAATCACGGTCGCCCGTGCAGGCTTCGAGGCCCGGCACATGCGCCAGCCGTTCGCGCACACCGTCTGCGCCCAGCTCGTGCAGGGCCAGCTTGAGCATCAAGGCGACCAGGCAGACGACGGCGGCAGAGTCGGCGCCGCCGCTCAACGACACGACGAACCCCCGCGAACGGCTCTTGCGCAAGTAGTCGAACAGCGCGAGCGCGACGGAGCGCGCAAACTCCTCTTCGCGCAGCGTGGCCGAGCCCTCCCAGACAACGGACGCGAGCTCCTGTTGCTGCAGGCGGGTTGCAGGGTACGCAAAGTCCGTCACCACGCACTCGTCGCGTTCCGTCTCGACCAGCGGCGTGAAGCTCGAGAGCCAGGAATGCTGGGTGCGCGTGAGGTCGACGTCCACGCTGGCCGTGATGAGCTCCGAGGCGGCGTAGCTGAAGCGGCGTGCGCGCGCGACGATGTGACCGCCGCTCGCGATCAGAGCGTCACCATCGTAGATGGCGCGGCCCGCCTCGTTGCCGAGCAAGTTCGCGTACACGTACGTGACCCCGAAGGCACGCGAGCCTTCCAGCACGAGGCGCTGGCGGATCTCGTGCTTTCCGAACGCGAAATGGCTGGCGCTCGGATTCAAGATGACGTCGATGGCGCGCAGCGCGAGCTCGCTGCCGGGTCGCTGGGCGATCCAGGCGTCCTCGCAGATTTCGAAGCCGATCTTGACCCCACCCACGTCGAAATGCAGGTCTCCGAGCGGCAGCTCCCAGTGGGCAACGCGCACGCGCGTCCGCTTGCCCACGGGCCACGGCTTGAACCAGCGGGGCTCGTAGTGAATGCCGTCGCCCGCGAGCGCCCGCTTGGCTACCAGCCCCAGCGGCCGACCGTCGGCCACCAGCGCGCAGACGTTGAACAGCGACTTGTTGTAGAGCAGCGGAAAACCGAAGCTGGTGACCAACCCACGGGTGGCCGGCAGCAGCTCTTCGAGAATTTCCAGAGAGACGCGGTGCGTGTTGGGCGAGAGGAACGCGTCCTCGCAGCCGTAGCCGGTGATACAAAGCTCCGGCAGACACAGAATACCGACGCCCTGCTCGCGCGCAGCAGTGAGCGCGCTCAGGATGTTGCGCCGATTGTTGTCCCAGTCGAGCGGCGTTTGATTGAGCGACGCCGCCGCTACCTTGACGAGCTTCATGCGTCCGCCGAGTGTACGAACTGTGACCGCTTCGCGCAGGTCAAATCGCGACGCTCAGGGCTTGTGCAGGGTCGCCGGGCTTGGGCTGCTGGAGCGTGCCGGCGCCGCGTTGGGGGCCTTTGCGGGAGATCCAGTGGGGGCGGGGCGAGGCTCGGCGAAGCTCGGCGCTGGCCGAGCGCGCACGGCCTGGAGCGTGTTGGCCAGGTCCTTGCTCGCGCGCAGGCAGCCGAAGCAGTCGCTCAACCCGAGGAAGCCGCAGCCACGACGATCCGCGAGGCGCGTGAGCCCCGGAGCCGCGCGCGCATCGGCGTCCCGCGCGAGCTCGGGAAGCAGCGCTTTGAGCTCCCCGCATTTTGGCTTCTTGAGCGCCGCTTGCAGCTTCAACAGGCTGCGCAGGGCGGGCGAGAGCTGGCTTCGCGCTGGTTCCTCATCGAGCAGAGCTCGGGCGCGTTTGCCTTCGGGCGACGCTGCGCCCCTGCCTTCCTCGGCGACGGCGTACAGCAAGTCGGCCCCCGCTGCGCCCATGGAGCGCGCGGCGAGGTCGAGCGCCTGCAGCTCGATGCCTTTGCTGCGCGTGAGCCTGCGCACGTCCCCCAGCAGCGTTGCGTCCTGCGCGAGCTGCGGAAATGCGGTCAGCGCTTGCGCGTAGACGGCGAGACACAGAGCCGGCTCAGCGTTTTCACAATGGGCGTGAGCCAGCACCCGCCACTCGCCCGGGCTGCGTTCGTCAGGGGATCGCTCGGCCAACGCCTGCAACGCGGACCGGTCACCCTGCTCGGCCTTGGTCATGAGCGCCACCACGTCCGGATCCTTGGGCAACATGGGAGCAGCCGAACCGGTAGGGTTCGGAGTCAGTGCGACGCTCAGCAGCGTGCCGGTCAGCACCACCACGACGAGGACCACAGCTGCCATCGCTAGCAGCAAACCGAGCGGCACGGCGTAGCCGGCCACGGCAACCTGGCGCTTCCAGCCGAGCCGCTGCAGCAGTGTCCGCAACGCGAGCAGCGGCTCACGGCGGGCGCCCGGCAAGTCGAGCGCCGTGTGGGCCACCGCCAGGCTCGCGCCCCTCGGTCCCGAAGGCGCGGCTGGCGCCGCGTTGGCCTCGGGCGCGGCTGGCGTGCCCCCTCGGCGGAGCAGCACGTCCAGTCGCTCACACAGGGCGGTGGCGGACTGCACGCGCGCCGCAGGGTCCTTCTGCAGCAGAGTGCGCACGAGCTCGGCCGTCTCACTGGACACGGCCGCCGGCAGCGGGGGTGGGTCCTCGGTTATCTGCCGGGTCAGCACCACCACCAGCTCCGTGTGCCGGAAGGGGGAGACACCGGATAGCATTTCGTAGACGATCAGCCCGAGCGTGTAGAGGTCGGCGCGGCCGTCCACCTCCAGCCCGCGTGCCTGCTCCGGTGACATGTACTCCGGCGTTCCAAAAACGCTGCCGAGCTGCGTCAGCTGCTGCTGCGACTCTCCCGCGACCTGTGGCTTCAGTTTGGCGATGCCGAAGTCCAGCACTTTGGCGAAGTCGGTGACCCCCTCGCGCTCGATCAGCATCACGTTGTCCGGCTTGAGATCGCGGTGCACGATGCCGGCGGCGTGCGCTGCCGACAGCGCATCGGCAATCTGCCGCGCGATGCGCAGCGCGCGATCCTCCACCAGCGCACCCTCTGCGGCGATGACGGCGCCCAGGCTGCGTCCTTCGATGAACTCGAGGGCCA
>DASQDA010000589.1:0-3035 GCA_035634435.1 Polyangiaceae bacterium | reverse complement strand
TCGAAGCCGTGGGTACCGGCTCGTACTCGGCGCCGCCGTGATAACTGACGAGCACGACGTCGTGCTCGGCTCGCGCTCGCAGCAGTGCGGGCCGCAGCGCGGGCAAGCTTGCCCAGGCCACGTGCCGACGGCCCGCATGGTCCTTCATCGGACCATAGTTCCAGACGTGCGTGACCGCGAACCAGGCGAAGCTCTAGCCCCTGATGTGGAACACCTGCGGTGCGTACGCCTCGGCGATGTGGCGGCCTACCCCCACGTGTCGCACGGAGGCCGCGTCCAGGTATCGCAGCGTCTCGAAGAAAGCCGGACGCCCGTAGTCCCACGCGTGATTGTTGGCGAGGGAGACGACGTTCACGCCCGCGCGGGAGAGCACGCGCGCGCCGCCCGGGGGGCCACAAAAGATCAGCCGGTTCTTCGGTGACTGGGTCTCGCCGCCTTGGTCGCTGAGCTGCGATTCCAGGTTCACGAAACGCAGGTCCGCGTGCTTCCAGAGCGGAGCGATCGCGCCGAAGGGCTCGTAATCAGGGTCGCTCAAGATCGCCTGCCCCGTTTCGCGGCCCAGGCTCACGTCGCCGCCAGCGACGATGACGACGGAATCCGGAGCGGCCGAGCTGACTGCGCCCACCACGTTGACACGCGATGCGGAGGCGGGCGCCGAGGGGACGCGTTCGTTGGCAGTGGAGGTGGAAGCTCCGACGGTTGAGCCGCAATGAGCTTGAAGCAACAGCACCGCCAGGGCAGGCAAACGCCCGAGCCACGCCCGCAAACCCGGAACGCGCGTGCGAGCCGAGCTACTAGCAAGCCGCCACATAATCGCAGTGCCAGAGTATCTCAGGGCTCTGACCGGGGACAAAGCAGTAAAACTACCGCAATACAGCGCTTTCGAACGCTGGACGTGGCGCACGGCGCAGTGCGCTGTGTGCGTCCACGGGGTGGGGTGTCGGCGCTCCTCGACAGAGGTGGGGAACCTGCGCTAAGTGGATGACCGTGAAGATCGCAGTCATCGGCAGCGGATACGTCGGGCTCGTCGCGGGCGCCTGCTTCGCCGACTCAGGCACGAACGTGGTGTGTGTGGACGTCGATGAGCAGAAGCTCCAGCGCCTGCGTCAAGGCGACGTGCCCTTTTTCGAACCGCGCCTGGCCGAGCTCGTCAAGCGCAACTGGCCGCAGCGACTGGAGTTCAGCTCCAACCTCGAGCAATCGATTCAGGGCCGCGAGGTCGTGTTCGTTGCCGTCGGTACCCCGCCCAACGAGGACGGCTCCGCCGACCTCTCGCACGTGCTCACCGTTGCCGAGCAGGTGGCCAAAGCCGCCACGCACGACACTGCCCTGGTGTTGAAGAGCACGGTTCCCGTTGGAACCAACGAGCGGGTCAGCGAGGTGGTCCGCAACGCCAAGCACCGCATCAGCGTGGTCAGCAATCCCGAGTTTCTGAAAGAGGGAGATGCGGTCAACGACTTCTTCAAGCCCGACCGCATCGTGATTGGCACTGACGACGACCATGCCTTCGAGCTCCTGGCGCGGCTTTATGCGCCCTACAACCGCCAGCGCAGCCGAATCCAGCGCATGAGCCCGAAGAGCGCGGAGATCGTCAAGTACGCTTCCAACGCCCTGTTGGCGGTGAAGATCTCGTTCATGAACGAGGTGGCCAAGCTGTGCGACGTGGCAGGTGGCGACGTCGAACAGGTACGCATTGCGGTGGGCTCCGACGAACGTATCGGGATGCAATTCCTATATCCGGGGCTCGGCTTCGGCGGTAGCTGCTTCCCGAAAGATTTGCGGGCTCTGGTGCGCACGGGCGAGGACCTCGGCGTCGTCATGGAGCTTGCCTCGGCGGCCGTGCGCGCCAACGACGGTCCCGTGCGCACCCTCGTTGCGCACATGGAGCGCGACCTCGGCGGGCTGACTGACAAGGTGATCGCCGTCTGGGGTATCGCATTCAAGCCGCGCACCGACGACGAGCGTGAAGCGCCCGCGCTGCGTCTGATGCAGGAGTTAGTCAAGCGCGGCGCGCGCATCCGCGCGACGGATCCGCAAGCGCTCGAGACCGGCCGCGAGCGGCTGCGCGCCATGGGAATCCTCGACAAGGTCGAGCTCTTCAGCGGCGAGTACGACACGTGTCAGGGGGCCGACGCGCTGGTGGTCGCCACGGAGTGGAACGAGTACCGTAACCCCGATCTTGCGCGGGTCCGTGAGCTGCTGCGCGGCCGCTGGGTCTTCGACGGTCGCAACGCGCTGGTGCCGGAGTCGGTCGCCGACGCGGGGCTCACCTATCGCGGCATGGGCCGCCCGCAGCTTGCGCCCGAGCGCCCTCCGCTGCGTCGCGCCGAGCGCTGAGCGCCGTCGCCGCCTCGCCGCTACGCACCTGACGGTTGAAAGCCCGAGTGAAAGCGGCGGCGCGGGTCGGCGTCCACCACCAGCAGGGTTGCGTCACGGGCTTGAGCTTCGGGCGTGCGTCCGCGCAAGCGGCCGAGGAGAGGCGCCAGCGCATCCGGGGTCTTGCCGCTGATGTCGGTCAAGCTGGCTTGAACCTCAGAATCCGCCATTAAGCTGCGCGTCGCCTCCGGCGCCAGCGAGCCTGCGGTCAGTCCGCTGGAGAGCAGGAACCACTTGCTGCCCCAGACCAGCGGGGAAAGCTCGTAGGGGTGCACCTCCTCGAAGGTCTCGCCAATGGCTGCCGACAGGCCAGGGTGCAAGGAGACCCGTCCGTCGGGCAAGGCACACGCGATCGCGGGCATGCCCGCGTTGAGGATCTCCACGCGGGAATCGGGAAGGGAGAAGCGGAGTACGATGACGGCGCAGCTGGTGTGTCGCTCCGCGGCCGTCCAGGTTCGCAGCTCGCTGACGATCTCGTAGATAGGCTTGCGAGCGAGCAGCGCTGCCCGCACCACGCCCAGCGCACCGTCCAGGCCCTGCACGGGCGGCCGTCCCTCGCTCCCATGCACCTCGAGCAGAACGGCCGCGAGCTCGCCGCGATGGTCGATGACGACCTCGAAGGCGTCCGAAGCCAGCGCTGACTCAAGAGTCAGGCCGCT
>DASQDA010000588.1:0-3766 GCA_035634435.1 Polyangiaceae bacterium | reverse complement strand
TCCGTTCCTGCTTTACGGCGATAGCGACGAGGCCTTCACCATTCTTGAGGGCAACGCCAGTATCGCTGAGCGGCTGGCTGCCAGGTTGCCCACGGGCGTACAGCTGGAGAGTCGCCTGGAGGCCGTGAAACGCCGCGCCGACGGCTCGCTGTGGGTCAGCCTGTCGGTAGCAGGCACGAGCGTGGAGCTCGCCGCCGATCGGCTCGTGCTGGCGCTGCCTTTCAATCAGCTACGCAAGGCCGACCTGCGCGTGTCGCTCTCAACTGCCAAACGCCGCGCACTTGCCAACCTGCGCTACGGCACGAACGCCAAGCTGATGGCGGGGACTGCGTCGCGACCATGGCTGGCGACTGGCTCGACAGGTACGTCGTTCAACGACGCGATCTACCACGAGAGCTGGGATGCGGCGCGCGGCTTTCCTGATGTCGCTGGCGTCGCGGCCTCCTTCAGCGGTGGCAAGCTGGGCATCGCCATGGGCAGCGGCACCGCGGACTTCCAAGCCCGGCGCTTCCTGTCGCGGCTCGACCGCGTTTACCCGGGTACCAGCGCTGTCTACACCGGCCACGCCGTGCGCTTTCACTGGCCCACGGCGAAGCTCTTCGAGGGCAGCTACGCCTGTTATGGCCCCACCGACTACACCAGCTTCCTCGGTAGCGAGGGCGAAGCCGAAGGCAACGTCCACTTCTGCGGCGAGCACACCAGCACGGAAGCCCAAGGCTACATGGAGGGCGCTGTCGAGTCCGGCGAACGCGTCGCAACCGAGATCAGCGCCGCGCTGACGCAGACTCGCGCCGCCTGACCCCGCAGCGCGTAGGGGGGCGATGCGCCCGCGCCCTCAACGGCGAAGACGGATATCGAGCCCGGAGCGCTTGATCGTCGCGTCCTCCTTGGCTGCGGAACGTGCCGCCGGTTTGCGAGCCGCCCGCGGACGCTCTGACGCAGCAGCGGAGTGCGCCTCCAGCAAGACCGACGCGCGCACCGCAGCGTCCGAATCGAACTGTTCGAGGGTATAAGGATAATAGCCCTCATGCTTCACCAGGAAGCGGCGCGGCTCGACGGCGACGCTGCGACGCTCGATGGTGGTTGTCACCGGAGTGATGCCGATGATGATGCCGTTTTCAGTCACGATGGCCTTCGGCGGCTCCGAATCAATCGTGAGCTGAAAGCTTCCGCCAGGCGGTTCGGGAGCAGGCGTCGGCTCCACCGCGGCGGGGACCGCGCTGACTGGGGTCGCGGAGCGCGTCCCCGACGTCAGCGCGGAGCTCGCCAGCACCCGCGTTTCCTCCTCACGGAGCGAGCTCAGCAGCAGCACGCCCAGGCCCGCTAGCCCCAGTAAGCCCAAGGCCAAGAGGGCTCGCCGCCACGGACCCTTGGCGTTGCTGCTGCCCTGCGCTACCGAGGTTGCGAGAGGCGGCGCCGAGAGCGGCGGCATGCTGGCCGTCTGCACGCTCTGACTCGTCTGCACGCCATTGGCCGTCTCTACGCGCTGGCTCCAGGTCGGAACGCTGCGAAAATCACGCGCACTGTCGGGCAGGGACAGGCGCTCGCGGCGACTGATCGGGCCCAGATCGGCCGCTTGCAGGGTGGGGCCAGCCAAGCTCACGCTGCCGAAGACCTCTTCTTCCACGAGCGCGAGCCGCTGCAGATATTCGTCGATGGTGGGGCGGCGGGTGACCTGCTTCTGTAAGAGCGCTTCGACGAGGAGCGACAGCGACGCAGGGTAAGGTTGATCCGGGCTCACCTCGTGCAGCAAGGGCGCTGGCGTCAAGCAGTGCGCCATCATGACGTCGAACTCAGTACGCGCGTCGAAAGGTAAGCGACCGGTGAGAGCCTGAAACAAGATCACACCCAGGGCGTAGAGATCGGTTCTGAGCTCGACCGGCTCGCAGCGGATCTGCTCCGGCGACATGTAACGCGGGCTTCCCAGCAAGATGCCCGCACGCGTGACGTCCTCGTCCTCGCCTTCCAGCACCCCAGCGCGGTCAGCCACGATCTTGCCGACGCCGAAGTCGACCAGCTTGACGATGTCATTGCTGTCGTCCTCCGGCACCAGCATGATGTTCGAGGGCTTCAGGTCGCGGTGAATGAAGCCGTGTCGGTGCGCCTCACGCAGCGCCCGGCCGATCTGGCGAGCGAGCGCGATGCACTCCTCGATGTTCAAGCGTCCACGCACCCGGAATCGCTGCGCCAGCGTCTCGCCGCGCAGGTACTCCATGGCCATGAAGTAGTGCTCCCCCGGCACATCGACGATCTGACCATAGTCGAGCAACATCACGATGTTCGGGTGCTGTAGCTTGGCGAGCATGCTGGCTTCGCGCAGAAAGCGCGCGCGGAAGCTCTCCTCCGACTCGGCTTCGACGTTGCGCACACCGTGCAACACCTTGACGGCGACGGGCCGACTCAGCGGCGCCTGGGTCGCGAAGTAGACGTTGGCCATACCCCCGCGGGCGATGCGCTTGACGATGTGGAAGCGCCCATTGACCACTGTTCCGACAAGTGCGTCGGCAACGGCCCCCTCCGGCGCGGCGTCTGGAACAACTTCGGCCATCGTGTCTGCTCGGATCGCGCAGCGCGGGGCCGACCTCGCAGCAAGGCCCACACGCGACCCATGCATTCTGGTCAGTAACCCTGCCCTTCACAAGGCCTTTGGACGCGACGCCGGACGCCTAGCAACACCCCCTTTTAAGGGACGATTCAGCGCCGGCCGAAAGCCCCAGGGGCTCGCGCCTCAGAGAAGGCACAAGACCAGGGCTTCCGGCACCTGCCCTTCACAGGAGGTTGGCGGATGGAGCGGGCAGGGCGGCTCCGAAGAACCGCCCTGGACGACCGCCCGATGCGGCCACAGGCGACGATCGGCGCCGGGGCCGAGTCTCAGGCCGCCGGTGGGACGACCTCGAGACCTTGCAGCATGCCGCAGGCCGGGTCCGCCCCGAAACCCTTGACCGGATCCCCCATGATGTTCTGGATCGTGCAGCCCAGGCGGTGATGGTTCTGGGTACCAGAGTTAACGAGGTAGCCCGTTCGCTTCAGCCGGCCCGCAGCGCCGCCCATGAACACCAGCGGGAGGTTATTGATACCGTGCGGGCCTGTCGCCACCTCGTTGCCCCAGACCACGAGTGAGTTGTCGAGGGCGGTCTTTCCCTCCGCCTGGGGGAAGCTCGCCAGCCGCTTGCCGAGATCGGTAACCAGATCCGTGTAGTACTTGCCGCGCTCGACCATGACGCTAGTGGCCACGGGGTCGGACCCGTCGTCACGATCGCGGTGTGCGATCTCGTCGTGGAAATCCGCACGCATGCCCGGAATGTTCAACCACTTGTAGTGGAAGTGCTCGCCGCCACGCCCAAACTGGAAGGTCAGCACACCCACCATGTTGCAGGCTACCGCGTTAGCGATGAACTCCATGAACAAGCGGAACAGCTTATCGGCGTTGGCTTCGTTCCCCTGGCCCGTGCTTGGCACCCCGAGCTGCGAAGGCTTGGCGGTGCTGCAGAACGCGGGGCGCATGCCGCCACCCGTGGTGATGTTGGTCGACAGACGCTTCTCGAAGTCGCGCACGGCTTCCAGGTGCGTCGCGACCTTCTCTCGCTCCCTGGGCCCAAGGCGGCCCTGCAACGCCTCCAGATCCTTGGCAACCGTGTCGAGCACCGATTTGCGTTGGGTGAGGCGGCGCGCGGCTGCGGCTGCGGCTTCGTCTGTGCCGCCGCCGGTGGTGGGCGTCAACGCGCCGAAAATCTTGGGGTAGAGCGAGTAGATGTTCAGCTCGCAG
>DASQDA010000587.1:0-5550 GCA_035634435.1 Polyangiaceae bacterium | reverse complement strand
ACATGCTGCTTTCCATGGCGCCGATGATCATCCTCGCGGTCGCCATGACGGGTATCATCCTCGGGGAAGGTGCGGCTCGGGCGGAGGTTACGCGCCTCATCACGGATGCAATGGGCCCCACCGCTGCGTCGACCGTCAATGAATGGGTGCAGCAGGCTTCGGACGCGGGTGGCGTGGCTTCCGCCGTTGGTATCGTCTTGATCGCGCTGACCGCCTCGCGCCTCGGGGTGCAAGTGAGGAGCGCGCTGAATTCGGCGTGGAACGTGGAAGTATACGTTGCCACCGGGCTCAAGCTCAGCGTGAAGGACTACCTGCAACGACGTTTCTTCGGCATGCTGCTGGTGCTCGCCTCGGGCCCGGTGCTGCTCGGCGTCGTCATCTCGCGAGCGGTACTCTCCGGGGTGCATGAGCTGATCTTTGCCAACTCGCGCATCTCGGAGATGGCCGTCCAGGTCACGCAGATCGGCTTTTCACTCGTGCTGGCGGCCTTCGTCGCCACCTTGGTGTTCAAGCTGGTCCCAGATACGAAGGTCGGCTGGAAGCCCGTTATCTGGGGCGGTGTGCTGACCTCGGTGTTGTTCAACATCGGCAGCTTCCTGGCCGGCATGTATCTCGGCCAGGCCAGTGTGGCGGCCGCATACGGAGCAGCGGGGTCCGCTGTGGTGATTCTGTTGTGGCTCAGCTTCTCGGCGCAAATTTTCCTCTTCGGCGCTGAGTTCACCCAGGTGTACGCGGCACATTTCGGCCGCGGTTTGACGGCTGCGCAGGAGCGCGAGCGCGTCAAATTGGAGGCTGCAGCCCGCAACCCTCCGCCCGAGGAAGTGACCCTGGCCGAGCCTTCACCGCCGCCGCCCCCGGAGCCCGGCCATCCAGAGCTCCCGAGCCAGGCGGGCCGGCGTTGAGCCCAGACGGTGTGCCGGGTATCGGATCAGTGCGGACCCCAGGCCCGCCCACCTGCCAGGACCCATGGGAGGGCCGCCGCCGTAACGTTCATGACGCGACCGCCGGGAGTATGGCCTGCGCCTTCGGCATGTTCGATGCGCGCTTGGACCCCTGCTGCCAGCAGCCAGTCCCTCGGCGCCTTGGCCTGGGTTGCGCACCAACGTGTGCCGCAGACGAACAGCACGCGCTGACCGCCGTTGCGTGCGAAGCGCCGCGCCTGGGCTGGGCTCCAGTACTCGTAGCCACCCTCGATCAACACGAGACGCGGAAAGGACCGGGCGTGCGCCGGAATCATCGCCGCACCCATGATCGCCCCTTGTGAAAACCCTGCATAGACACTCGCGCTGCGGTCCACCGCGCCCGGGTAATGCCTGTCGAAGGCGGCCAGTGCGGACAGCATCTCGCGTTCGAGAGCGCGATGATCGGGGTAGTAGTAGCCACTTGGCCAACGGGTATCCGTGCGTGCTCCGCGCAGACAAAGCAGGAAGGCGCTGCCGTGCGTGAGTTGCCTCCAGTAGTCGCACTCGCCTTCTGGGATTCCGCCAGCCCCGTGGCCTGCGACAACGAGCGGGCGAGGTGTGACTGCCGGGCCGGGCACGTACAACACCGCAGGCAGGAACCCCGGGACGTCGAGCTCCACATAACCAGCTTCCGCTTGCGTCGGCTCATCCACGGACGAGGCGGCGGGGCGCGTAGCTGCCTCGGGTAGCGGCGTCGTCGAAGCGATGAATGGAGCTGGCGGAGCGGCACTTTGCCCCTGAGTGGGCGCGGGCGCTGCGGCACAAGCGAATGTGGTCAAAGCCGCGACCCACATCAGCCTCGAAGCAGCTGCCGTGAATGCGAGGCGGAGCCCTTCCTGCTGCTGCTGCTGCACGGGAGCGTGAGCGAAGCACGGATCGCGCCAACATCCGCTGACGCAACGCTCGACCGCGGCCATTGTCTTGCGGCACGAGCGTTTCTGCGTGGCGGGAATACTCATAGCTGCCAGACTGCTAGTGAAAGCGAAGCTCTGCGCCAGCAGCACGCTTGGCGGAGAATTCGGCATAGCAGGCATACTCAGTGCATCCAACGTTTACGGAGATCGACCCATGCACCTATACGTAACCGGACGCCACTTCGCTCTGACTGAAGCGATCCACGACTATGTGCAACGCCGACTCGTGGGCCCAGTCGAGAGTCATGCCAACTCCCGCGACGTGCAAAGGATGGAGATTCAGCTCTACGAAACCGGCGAGGGCGGCGACAAGGGCTTCGGCTGCCACGTGATGCTGCAGCTACCCGCGCAACAAGACATCAACATCCGAGATGAAGCTTCCAGCCTGTACGAAGCCATCGATAGCGCCGAGAAGAGGCTTCTGCGTCAGCTGCACGATCACCGGGATCGCCGCATCACTGGGCGGCACGCCGGCTGACGCGGGTGAACGGACGGTGTCACTGCCGTCCGTTCATTGTTCGACGCGCAGCTCAGCTGTGCAATAGCTCGTGTCTCCGCCCCCGGGGCCAGAGCGTTGCTCTGGGAGCGAGCACACCTCTGTGATGAACATACGAATCGTCTGCTTCGACTTGGGCGGAGTTCTCGTACGCATCTGCCGCAGCTGGGCGGAGGGATGTCGCGCAGCAGGGCTCCCCGTCCGACGTAGCTCTGGCGGACATGCGGCGGGGCTACTCCGCCGCAGCTTGATGCAGCAACTCGGCACCGGAAAGCTCGACGAAGCCGAATGGGCTGAGCGTCTCGCTCGAGGTCTCGACGGCGTCTACAGTCCGGGCGAGCTCATGCGGATTCACCACGCGTGGTCGCAACGCGAGTATGCGGGCGTCGCAGCCCTCATCGACGCGTTGCACGACGCGCAGGTGATCACCTCCTGTCTTTCCAACACCAATCATGCGCACTGGCGGCGGCTGGTGCACCGCGACGGTCAGCGTGAGCTCGACGGTGAACCGGAGTATCCGTCAGTGCGCCGTTTGATGCACCAGCACGCCTCGCACCTCTTTGGTGTTGCCAAGCCCGAGCCGGCCATCTACGCGGCTTTCGAGCTTGCCGTACAGCAACCAGGGCCAGCTATCCTTTTTTTCGACGACCTCCCGGCCAACGTCGCGATGGCGCGGACGCTCGGGTGGAAGGCCGAAACCATCGATCCGCGTCGAGAAACGGTGCCACAGATTCGCCGGTACTTGACCGCCCATGGGCTGTTGTGATTTGAGCCTCGAGCAGTCATCTCGTGCGAAGCGGTTTCACTCTGTGTATCGGGCTGGTGTTCGGCTTGCTGAGCTCGAGCTGTTTCGAGCGTTCTCCCTCCGGAGGGGCTCTGTCCAAGCAGCGCGCGGCGCCGGTACAGTCTTTACCGGCCGGGCAATACTGGCCCGACGCTGCAGAACAGGCCGTCGTCGGCTCCATCCAGCAGCCGGTCCGCCGTGGCAGCCCGGAGTTCGGGCGCCTGGTTGCGTTCGACGAGCCACACATCGTGTTCAAGGACGAAGAGGGCACGGGGGCCGACCGGCTGATGGCGCTGTCGGTGCGCGAACGGTTGAACCGACTGGGGTCGCTCGTCAGTCGAGAGTGGCCCGGGATCAAGGTGCGAGTGACGGAGGCGTGGGACGAGAACCGCGAGCACGGTCGCGCCAGCGTCCACTACGAAGGGCGGGCGCTCGACCTCACGACTTCGGACCGTGATGCGCGTCGGCTCAACCGCCTCGCAGGGCTGGCGACCCAAGCTGGGTTCGATTGGGTTTTTTGCGAGAGCACGCACGTGCACGTGTCGGTGCGTCGCTAACCCCCGCGCGGTTTCTACTTGGCGTACGCGCTCAGCGGGCTACGGACACGCAGTAGCTCTTCCGCCACGATGCGTGCCATCTCTTTCGCCCCGTAAAGTGTGAAGTGCGCCTTGTCGCCCATGTAGTAGACGCGCTCAGCGGCGACCTGGCCGATGCTGTTGAGGTACTCCACGCTGCGGGCGTTGAGGTCGTTCACCAGCACGCCCTTCGTTGCCGCCAGCTCCTTCATTGCCGCAGCGTAGGGGCCCAACCGCGCGTTGTTCTCGCGACCATTGCTCCACTCCTGCAGCGCCGAGGGGGTCACCAGGATCGGAGTCGCGCGCGCAGCCACGATGGTGTCGACCATCACACCCAGTAACCGTTTGAAGTCTGCTGTCGTGACGAAGCGCTCGCTGCCAGCGCTGCTGTCATTGATGCCGAACTGAATCATCACGTAGTCGCCCGCCTTCATATTGCGGCGGATATTCGACCAGCGACCGGCTTCCGCGGTTTCCCCCGCGTCGTCGTACATGAAGGTCTTCACGCTGCGCCCGCCCAGGGCCTGATTGCTGACCGTAACCTTGGGGATGAAGCGTTCGGCGAGGTGCTCGCCCCAGCCTTGCTGCGCCGAGCTCGCGCCGTAAGCCATGACCGTAGAATCCCCCGCCAGAAACACGGTGACGTTCGGCAGAGCATCCTGGCTCAAGCTGCCTGCGCTGCCACTGGCACCGCCCGCGCCGGCGAGCCCGTCTGAACCGCCCGCGTTGGCGCCCGCCTGCCCGCTGGCCGCGCCCGTCGTATTGCCGCCGCTGCCGCTCGCGCCGCCGAGTGGCGCGCCGTCGCTACCCCCAATCCCGACTCCGGCCCCGCCTCCGCTGACGGGAGCGCCTGCCGAACCCGCACCCGGGCCCGTGTCCGCTCCTGCAGCCGCGGACGTGCTGCCGCCGGTGCTGGCACCTGCGCTGCCGCCGCTCGCTCTGCCGCTGCTTCCGGCAGCTCCCCTCGACGCAGTGCCAGCTGCACCGGAGCTAGCCGCGGACGGGGCAGCCGCATCCGTGCCAGCGCTGCAAGCGCCTCCCAGCGCGATGGCTGCCGAAAGCACGAGAGCCGTCCATGAGCGTTTCATCCGAGGTGTTCTTGCTGCCGCGCTTCGCACGCGGGCCGGTGAGCGTATAACTGCATTATGTTAGAAGCCGGGCCGCGCGGCTGGGCAAAGGCATAGAGCGGCCCGTTATCAGCTGCAGTTGAGCGGGCGGTTTTCGCTTTCCTTCGGAAATGTGCCAGCTCGCCGTCACGCGGACTTGTGCGACCTCGGTCCCACAAGTGCGATAAGGCTCACACTCGCCGGCACCGAAGCCAGGCGAGGGCCCCACCAGCGGCATCGCCAAGCGGACGTAACACAACTAGGCTGCAGCCATGGGCGCCCTGGTCCTCCTTGTGGACGACAGTCCGACGATTCGCAGCCAAATCCGCCTGGCGATGCAACAAGTGTTCGACTTCGAGCGCTTCATCGAGGCCGGAGACGGGCTGCAGGCGTTCAAGCTGCTGGTCGAGCACAAGCCCGATCTCGTGATCTGCGACCTGATCATGCCGGTCTTCGACGGCATGAAGTTTCTGGCGCTACGAGCCACCCGTCCCGAGCTCAGCCACATCCCGGTGATCATGTTGACCGCGGAGGGCGACGCCAACCGCAAGGTCGAGGTCCTCGACCGCGGCGCCTCCGATTACGTCACCAAACCCTTCAACGACAAGGAGCTGCTGGCGCGCGTGCGCGTCCACTATCGCCTCAAGGTGCTGCAGGACGAGCTCAGACAGGCGAACCTGCGGCTCGAAGCCCTGGCGGTGACCGATGCGCTG
>DASQDA010000586.1:0-9217 GCA_035634435.1 Polyangiaceae bacterium | reverse complement strand
ATCAGCTCGCTCTCCAAGAGGCCGCTGGGGATGGCGGCGCAATTCACCTTCACGAAGCGGCCCTGGCTGCGGTTGCTCAAATCGTGGAGCGCGCGCGCGACGCGCTCCTTGCCGGTACCGGTCTCGCCCTGGATCAGCACGGTGGCGTCCGTGCCAGCGACCGTCTTCACCTGCTGCAGCAAGGAGCGCAGCGCGGGGCTCGTCCCCACGATCCCGTCCACCAGCGGAGCGGAAGCGGTGCGAAATGCGCGGCTCGCCTCGGTTCGCTCGACCGCACGCGATCGGCAAAGGACGAGCGCCCGCTGGAGCGCTTCGAATAGTGCGTCGGCGTCCAGAGGCTTGGTCAGGAAGTCGACGGCGCCGTTCTTGATCGCGGTTACGGACATGGGCACGTCGCCGTAACCGGTGACGAAGATGATCGGCAAGTTGTCGTTGGCTGCGTTGAGTCGATCCTGCAGGTCCAGCCCGCTCAGCTCCGGCATCTCCACGTCGAGCACCAGGCACGCTAGCTCGGGGTCACGTCGATGTGCCAGAAACTCGCGCGCGGACGCGAACGCCAGCGCCTTGAAGCCGGCCGAGCGAATCACGCCCCGGATCGCCTCCCGCGCGGACGGATCGTCATCCACCACGTAGATGGATGCTGCTTCGCCAATCGTCATGGTGCACCTTTCTCCCCTTGTCGTCTCTTCACGTCGATCGCTGCGTTCACCGCCCCGATCAGCTCGTCTTCGTGGAACGGCTTGACCAAGCAGGCCAAGGCCCCCCGCTCCAGCAGCCGACGATGCAGCCCGGACTCTGTCCGCGCCGTAATGAATACGAGTGGCAGCGGTGAGCCTCGACTCAGCAACTTCTCTTGCAAGTCTGCGCCGCTGAGCCCGGGCATGGTCACATCCAAGATGGCGCAATCCGTTGCGAGCGCGTCCAGATTTGCCAGGAATTCCTCGGCGGAGCCAAACGGCCGCGCGTCGTAACCGTTCGAGCGCAAGAGCCCAGTGAGCGATTCGCGCACGGACTCGTCGTCATCGACGATGCAAACAACGGGCAAGCGCGGCATGGCTCGGCGGTGACACTGCCCAACGCGCCCGCGGGTACCAATCATACGTTGGTATGCCTGGGCGTCCTTGCTGCGGGATCCTGCCGGACCTGGGCTATGTTTCCAGCGGGCCCATGCCGAACCACCCTGCCATCGTCTTCGTCATCGACGACAACCCGTCGGTGCGCGCTGCGCTCGAGACCCTACTGCGCGCGGTCCACTACCGGGTGGAGGCGTTCGCCTCTCCCGTCGAATTTCTCGAGCGGCCGCGCGGAAGCGAGCCGAGCTGTCTCGTCCTCGACATCGAGCTCCCCAATGCCAATGGCCTCGACTTGCAAGAGGTGCTGGCAACCACCCACGGCGACATGCCGATTATCTTCATCAGCGGTCACGCTAACGTGAATCGCAGCGTCCGCGCGATGAAGGCTGGCGCCGTGGAGTTCCTCACCAAGCCATTCGACGACGACGCGCTGCTGGACGCGATCGCGCGGGCAATCGAGCGCAGCGAGCACATCCGCGGTCGCGAGGCCGAGCTTGCCGCTTTGCAACATTCTTACCGAACGCTGAGCAAGCGGGAGCGAGAGGTCTTCCAGCTCGTGATCAGTGGGATGCTCAACAAGCAGATCGCGGCGAAGCTGGGCACGCGTGAGATCACTGTCAAGATCCAGCGCAGTAAGCTCATGCACAAGATGCAAGCCGCGTCTCTGTCGGATCTCGTGCGCATGGCCGAGAAGCTCGGTATCGTGCCGACGGCTGCTGACCTTTGCGCCATCGGTGGTGCAACTGACACGCTGACTGCAGAGGCGCCTCGCCGCGGGACCAAGTCATGACCACGTCGCCATCGGACCCCCTCCGCCCCGAGAACCAGGAGACTGCGCGCGATCTGGAATACGAACCTGGCTCGGGCCACATCGACGCCACAGGGGTACCGCCTCATCAGCTCGTCGAGCCATTCCGTCGCTTGGCTGACGGCATACCGCACGTCGTCTGGATCACGCAGCTGAACCCGGAGCGCGTCATCTACGTCAGCCCCAGCTTCGAGCACACCTGGGGGCGCACCCCGGCCGAGCTCTACGCCGATCCGCGGATATGGACCGCCAGCATTCATCCGGAGGATCGTCATCGCGTCGAGGAGGCGTTCGTCACTTGGATCACTGGGACCAGCCCGCAATGCCAGAGGTTCGAGTACCGCGTAATTCAACCTTCGGGCAACGTGCGCTGGATTACCGACATCGGCGTCGTCACCTTCGACGAGCACGGCAAGGCAACGCGCATCAGCGGCGTGTGCACCGACATCACGGAGCTCAAGCTCGCGGAACGTGAGCACCTCGCGCACCTGTGGTTCTTCGAGAGCTTGGACCGCGTCAATCAAGCGATTCAGGGCGCCGATGAGCTCGAGCACATGCTGCGCGAGGTCCTGACGCAGCTGCTGGAAATATTCGACTGCGAGCGCGCATCGCTGCGCGTACCTGGCGATGCGCGGCGCGACGTCGAAGTCGCCCGCAGCGCTCTGCCCGCGTCTAGCGGCACGGTCTTGTCCAGCGAGCTCCGTCCCAACGGCATTGAGCCCCATGTTCTCGCGCTCCACCACTTCCGTCAGCCGCGCGCGTGGATGAACGAGCAGGAGCGGCTATTTCGCGAAATCGGACGTCGCCTGGGCGACGCGATTGGCACCTGGTGGTCCGTGCGTCGTCTACGAGAGAGCGAACAGCGACTGGAGGCGGCGCAGCGCCAAGCTCAGCTGGGCTACTGGAGCCTGGACCTGGAGTCGGGCCTGATGACGTTCTCGGCCGAAACCTTTCGCATCTGCGGCCTCGAGCCGGCAGATCGTCCCCTCGCGCTCGCTGATCTGAAGCAGCTCGTGCACTCCGCAGATCTGGAGCGGGTATGGGCGGCGGCTCGAGCGACCTTGAGCGGAACTGGAGAGTACCGACAAGTGCATCGGATCGTCCGCCCAAGCTCAGAGCTGCGCTACGTCCACACTGAGGGTCAGGTCATGCGCAACCGGGAAGGCCGCCCCACCTCGCTGTTTGGCACGGCGCAGGATATCACCGAGCGCAAGCGTGCCGAGCAGCTCTTTGCCGCTCAGCACGCCGTGACCAAGCTACTTGCCGAGCTGACGAGCCCCGAGGAAGCGGCACCGCGCATCTTGCAGGCCATCTGTCAAACCTTGGACTGGGACGTCGGGCTGCTCTGGCCCGTCGGAAGCGTCGCGGCGGGGCAGCGCCCGACTGCCGTCTGGTGCGCGTCGGGCGTTCCTGTCGACGTCTGGCTGAACGGCTCCTTCAGCCCACCCACGCAATTCGCGGACGACGCTCCGTGGTTCGTCTCGGACATCGCGGACACCGGGAAGTTGCACGCGGCCTTCGGCTTCAGCGTGCCGCTGAGCGACGGGGTCTGGGGACGATTGGTTTTCCTGAGCGTCGAGACGCGGCGTTCGGACGCAGATTTGCTCGCCGCGATGGCGACGCTAGGCAGTCAGATTGGCCAGTTCGTGGAGCGCCGGCGGGCCGAGACGGCCCTGCAGCGTGCGCGCGATCAGCTCGCTCACGTCACCCGCGTGGCCAGCCTGGGGGAGCTCACCGCTTCCATCGCGCACGAGGTGAATCAGCCGCTCACTGGCATCATCGCCAACGGCCAGGCGGCGCTGCGCTGGCTCAAGCATGATCCGCCCGAGGTCCCTGAGGCCAACGAGTGCCTGCAGCGTCTGGTGCGAGACGGCAAACGCGCTGGCGAGGTCGTGGGGCGCCTGCGGACGCTCGTCCGACAAGGCGAAGAAGTGCGCAAGACTCGCCTGGACGTCGGCCAAGTGGTGCGTGAGACCTTGCCGCTGGTGCGCTCGGACGTGCAGCAAAACGAGGTAACGATCGTGCTGGACCTGGCCGAAGCTCTTGAGGCGGCGTTCGCCGACCGCGTGCAGATTCAGCAGGTGCTGCTCAACTTGATCATGAACGCGGTCGAGGCCATGGTCGCAGTGCAAGACAGGCCTCGACAGCTCGTGCTGCGGACGGCTCCGCACGAGCGCGGGTACGTGGCCGTGACGGTCGCCGATAGCGGCGTCGGCGTGGAGCCGTCTCAAGCCGCCCAGATCTTCGAACCGTTCTTCACCACCAAGACGCATGGTATGGGCATGGGCCTGGCGATCAGCCGCTCCATCGTCGAGGACCATGGCGGGCGCTTCTCGCTCACCGCTCGGGCCGGGGGCGGAAGCGTCTTTGAGTTTACCCTGCCGGAGGCTCCTGCTAGCGGAGGCGAAGAGCAGCGCCCCTGATCGGAGCGCGTGAGTCGCTCACTTTGTTACGTGTCCAGCACGCCGTCGTCGGGCGAGACGCGGTCGGCGAGCCTCAAGGCTTCACCCAGTTGCGGATCGTTTCGACGAGCTCGTCCGGCGCCGAGAAGAACGGGCAGTGGCTCGTCTCGAGCGTCGCGCTGGCCCTGAGGTCCCAGCCGGACGCCATGCGCCTTTGAAAGCTCGGGGAGAGCACGCGGTCTTCCGCGGTGAAGACGTAGTACTTGGACACCTTGCCGAATGTGCCCTGGCTGAGCGTAATGGTCTCCGTCAAGGGCGGCAGGGGCTCATCGCTGTACTTCTCGCCGAGAATTTGCAGGTCGGCGCGACTGCAGTCCGCGCAGAAGAGCTCGGGGAAAAGCTCCTCCTGGATGCCGACGACACCCCGTTCCGTGTCGAACACGAGCGCTGGGCCCAAATCGGATTCGCCATCCGTCATTGCCAGCCCGAGCGCCGTATCGCCGTCGGACGGGAGGAACGCGCCCACGTAGACCAATCGCTCGATTCGCGAAGCATACGCCTCCGCCGTGAGCGAGATGACCACGCCGCCGAAGCTGTGACCCACCAGCGTCACGCGCTCGTCCTCATCGAGCACGCTGGCGACGTGCTCGACGTAAGCTGATAGCGATGTCTCCCTGACGGGTGTCCGGTCCTCGGAGTGCCCCGGCAACGTCACGGTCCGCACGCGAGCACCTTCGTCCGCCAGACGCCGCTCGAGGCCCCTCCAAACCCAGTCTCCGTTCCAGGCGCCGTGTACGAGCACGAACGACTCGCCGGCAAGTGCACCTCGAGCCCGTCCCGAACGCCCTTCATCGTCGCCGCAGCCGATGAGCAGCACCGACCCGACCAATGCGGACGCACGCAATGCTGTAGCAAACCGCGATGTATCTCTCATGCTTCATTCCTCGCTTTACCACCCTTGAGCAGGAAACGTGCCCGTCGCACGGAGCCCATTGGTGCGGCTCGGTGACGAGCGCTGGGCGCGTTGTCCGCCTACCACCACGGGGCTGTCGAGCGATTGTCAGTCACGGCTGAAGCTCTCGCGGTTCGCCGTGAACGGCCGGGCACGGTTGCTGCACCGGCGCGGCCGCAGGTTCCAAGACGAAAGGTTCGACGATGAGAGAAGAAACGTTCGAAGGTGTCGGTGGGCTCAAGATCTTCTTCCGTGCCTGGCTGCCGGCCAGCCGCGCGCGCGGCGCGGTAGTGCTGTCGCACGGCTTCAACTCGCATAGCGGCTACTTCACTTGGGCAGCCGAGCGATTTGCGGCGCGGGGCTACGCCGTTTACGCGCTGGATCATCGAGGTCGGGGCCGCTCCGAGGGTGAGCGCTTCTACGTCGAGAAGGTATCGCACTACGTGGAAGATCTGCATTCGCTGGTGAAGCTCACCAAGAAGCGGCAGCCGGGCTTACCCGTTTTCCTCCTGGGCCACAGCGCGGGCGGCGTGATCTCCTGTGTCTACTCGCTCGAGCACCAAGCCGAGCTGACCGGCCTGATTTGCGAGAGCTTTGCGTTCCAGGTCTACGCGCCCGATGTGGTGCTCTCCGCCGTCAGAGGTTTCAGTCATGTGGCGCCGCACACGCACGTGCTGACGCTCAAGAACGAGCACTTCTCTCGCGACCCCAAGGTGGTCGAGCTGATGAATCAAGACTCGTTGATCGCGAAGGAGTCGCAACCCAGCTTGACCGTCGCTGAGATGGCTCGCGCTGACGAGCGCTTGAGCCAAGAGTTCCCCCTGCTCACACTGCCCATCTTGATCCTGCATGGCGGCGCCGACAAGGTGACCAAGCCGAGCGGCAGCGAGCTCTTTTTCCAATCTGCGGGTTCTAGCGACAAGACCTTGAAAATCTACGAGAACCACTACCACGATCTCTTGAATGACGATGACCGCGAGCTGGTGATGAGCGACATCTTGGAGTGGGTCGGTAAGCGCACGCCAGAGCCCGCTCGAGTCGCTGAAGCATCGGCTTGAGCGAGAATCATGGAGCCCCGAGACGAGCAAGTCGGCTCGCCTCGGGGCTCTGGTGCTGATCAGTCTCGTCCCGTATCACCCGGCGGTCCGCCGCTATTGGTGAGGCACGCTGGGCTCAGTGCGCCAGCCAGGACGCGGGCGCTCCCTTGTCGGCTGCTGGCGGCTCGCTTGCGGCGAGGGTGGGCGCGTCGCTCACGAGCGCGATCGCCAGGACGTCACTCAAGCTCTCCGCGAGGTGGAACTCGAGCTCCGCCCGCACGTCCGCGGGTACGTCCTGGATGTCCGCTTCGTTGCTCGCCGGCAGCACGATATGGCGGATTCCAGCTCGGTGTGCGCCGAGCACCTTCTCCTTGACGCCGCCGATGGGCAGCACGCGCCCACGCAGCGTGATCTCACCCGTCATGGCCACGTCTCGGCGCACCTTGCGTCCCGTCATGGCCGACACCAGAGCGGTGGCGATGGTGACGCCTGCGCTTGGCCCGTCCTTGGGCACCGCGCCCGCAGGGACGTGAATGTGCGCCTCGATGGCGCCCAAGCTCTGCTGGGGGATCTGCAGCTCCCGAGCGTGCGTGGCTGCAAAGGTCAGCGCGGCCCGCGCGCTCTCCTTCATCACGTCGCCGAGCTGACCCGTCAGGATGAGGGACACGTCACCCCAGCCGTCTGCCTCGATGGTGCTGTCGCCGCGGCTGCGCCCGTTGAGACGCCGGATGGCGGCCTCCACGAACATGATGTCACCTCCCGCTGGCGTGTAATACATGCCAGTCGCCACGCCAGCCTCGTCCGTCTCGCTCGCATGCTCGGGGTGCACGCGCGGCCGACCGAGCAGCTGTTTCACCTGCTCGGCATCGACGGTGAGCGTGGCGGCCTGCGCCGAAGCGAGCTTGCGAGCCAGCTTGCGGGTGACAGCGCCGATCTGCCGCTCCAGCTGGCGCACGCCGCTCTCACGGGTGTACTGGCTGATCAGCGCGCGCAGCGCCTCGTCCTCGAAGGCCGGCCTGGGCTCGTGGTGTGCCAGCCCCGATTCCTCGAGTTGCCGCGGCACGATGTAGCGCTTGCCGATCTGCAGCTTCTCGCGCTCGGTGTAGCCGGCGAACTCGATGACCTCCATCCGGTCGAGCAATGCGGGCGGAATCGTGTGCGCCACGTTGGCCGTGGCGATGAACAGCACCTCGCTGAGGTCGAAGGGGACGTTCAGGTAGTGATCCGTGAACTGGTTGTTCTGCGCGGGGTCGAGCACCTCGAGCAGCGCGCTCGCAGGGTCGCCCTGGAACGAGACGCCCAGCTTGTCCACCTCGTCCAGGAGGAACACCGGGTTCTTGGTGCCCGCCTGCTTCAAGCCGGAGATGATGCGCCCCGGCATCGCACCGACGTAGGTGCGCCGGTGGCCGCGAATGTCGGCCTCGTCGCGGGCTCCGCCGAGCGCAATGCGCACGTACTTGCGCCCGAGCGCCCGAGCGATGCTCTTGGCGATGCTGGTCTTTCCGACGCCGGGCGGGCCCACGAACAGCAGAATCGAGCCCTTGCTCGCTCGCTGCGGTTTCGACGTCCCGCTCTTGGCCTGGGTGCCGTCCGCCGAGGGCGCCTCCGCTGCCGGGGCCTCGGAAGAGGCGCGATCCTGGCGTGCCGTGAGCTCACGCACGCTCAGGAACTCGAGCACACGATCCTTGACGTCGCCGAGCCCGTAGTGGTCTTCCTCGAGCACGCGCTCGGCTTCATTGAGGTCGAGCTTGTCCGCCGAGCGCTCGTTCCAGGGTAGCTCCACGATCCACTGCAGGTGGTTGCGGATGACCTGACCTTCGACGGACTCCGGCGCTACGCGTGACAGCCGGCTGAGCTCGCGCTGAGCTTCGACCCGTGCTTCCTCGGGTAGGTCGAGCTTCTCGAGCTTCTCGCGCAGCTCTTGCACCTCATTTTCCTGGTCGCCGTCGCCCAGCTCGCGATGAATCGCTTTCAGCTGCTCGCGCAGATACATCTCTCGCTGCCGCCCGCCGAGCTCTTCAGTGACGCTGTCACGAATCTTCTGCTGCGCGCTCATCAGCTCGATGCGCCGCTGCAGGTGAACCAGGATCTTGCGGAGCCGCTCCTCCACGCCCAGCGTCTCGAGCAGCTGCTGCTTCTCGCTGACCGGCAGCTCGAGATAGGTCGCCACGAGGTCCGCGAACTCACCCGGACCACTCACGGCATTGACGACCTGCGTCAAAACCTCCTCGGGCAAACCGCGCTGCTTGCCGAAGTCGACCGCCCGCTCACGCACCTCTTTGTAGAGCGCCATGAACGTGGGGTCGCTCTCGTTGAGCGGCTTCATTTGCTCGACGCTGCGCACCACGGCCCGCGTCACCCCGCCTTCCGTGCGGTATTCGAGAGCGGTGGCGCGTGTTTCCGGCGTCAGCAACAGCTGAATCCCGCCGAGCCCCCGTTGAACCTCGCCGATGTGCGCGACCACGCCGAGGCTGTGGAGCAAATCCTTGGAGCCTTCATCCACGCCGTCGCGTTCGGCGACAGCGAACACCGTACGATCGCCCTTCAAGGCCTCGTCCACGGCGCGCAGCGAGGCAGCTCTCCCCACGGCTAGGGGGATGGTGGTGCCCGGAAATGCAACCGCGCTTCTCAGGGCCAGTACCGGTAATTTGCGACGCTCAGACATACGTTCTTCAATGCGCACGGGCTGTGGCGACCGCGACCTAACCAATCGGCCAGGCAGCCTCGGGGGCGCCGTCTCGCGCGGCGGGGTCACGGTCAGCGGAGGTCACGGTCAGCAGAGGTCACGGTCAGCGCCCGGGCAGTGCTATGGTCGTCGCGGAGGTTTGCTTTGGGCCAACGACCATTCGATGAAGCGCGTCCCCCTGGCCGCTCCGACCGCGGAGCGACGGCGGCTGCACGGGTCCGGCAAGCTCTCGCGCGGCTGACGCTGCTGGGCGTGCTGG
>DASQDA010000585.1:0-10770 GCA_035634435.1 Polyangiaceae bacterium | reverse complement strand
GCGCACTTGCGGCGAAGCTCCGCCACGTCCGGTTTCGGTAGCCGCGTGGCGGTCAGCACGCCCTCGAGGCGGGCCTCGGCGGCGTCGAGCCCACGACCGAGCGCCTCGAAGGCACCGGCGCACACGTCGTAGTCCGCCACGGCTGCCTCGAGCTGTCCCTGGCGAGCGTGGAGCTCGGCGTGCAGCCCCGACAGCTGCGCGCGCATCACCGCCGGCAAGGCCGTGCGCTGTTGCTCGAGCGCATCGATGCGCGATCGCGCCCGCGCCAACCGGCCGAGGTAAAGGTCGAGGTTTGCCAGATTGAGCATCGCCTGGCGGGCGGTCTGGCGTCGCCCCGAGCGCCGCCCCATGTCAAGGGCGGCCTCGTAGTTCTCGATGGCTCCCGCGATGTCCCCACCAATCTTGAGAACACCGGCGAGATTGGCGCGTACCACGGCCAGCGTGCCCGCATCGCTGGCGCGCTCGGCGGCCGGCTCCGCCGGCTCGTAGGCGCGGCGGGCCTCGTCGATGTGGTCGGTACGCTGCAGCGCGAAGGCGAGCGAGGCGAGCGCGACGGCCTCCACGCGAGCTTGGCCCAGCGTGCGGGCCCGCTCGACGGCTCGGCCAAGCTCCGCGCGCGCCGCGTCGTGGTGGCCGAGGAGGGACTGACCGCTGCCATGAAAGGCCAGCGCTTCGGCCCCGAGGACGTCCTGGCGTTCACTCAGCGGGCCGAGCAGCTCGAGCGCCTTGGCGTACTCACCAACGCCAAGCCGTGCGCGTCCGAGGTAGAGCAATACTTCGTTCTGCTGCTCACCGGGCGGAGCGGTCGCGGCAAGCGGCTCCAGGCGGGCGAGTGCCGCTCCGGCATCGCCGAGTCCCAGCTCGAGGCGCGCGCGCGTGATGGCGATGGCTACGCCGTCGAGCGCTTCGCCAGCCGGCAATGCCTCGAGCGCGGCCTGCGCATCGTTGTACCGTCCCCGGTCCAGGAAATAGGTGGCACGAGCCAGGCCTTTGGTCGGGACGGAGCCACCCTCCCCTACCCCCGCCATGAGCCGCTCGATGTCCGCGTTGGAAGCCACGGCCTCACTGGCGATGCGACGCACGAGCTGTCGCAGCTCACCTGGCCTTCCCCCGGACGCCTCGATGATGCGCGCCAGCAAGCCCTCGCTGAGCGAGGGAATAGCGCGCCGCACCAGATCGCGCAGCACGCTGCTGTCGAGCGGCGGGATGGCGAGCTCTTGCGTCGCGGCGCCCAGTCGCAGCCCACCGACCACGACCAGGCGAGCACCGTCTAGACGCGCACGTTCGAGCTGTTCCACGATGGTGGGCTCGAAGGCGTCCGCGTCGTCAGCCAGCACGTAGACGGAAGCGAGCGAGGTGTGCGCGGCGAGCTCGCTCGCCACCGCCGCGGGCGTAGACTCCCCGTCGAGCAGGGCCACGGCCTTGCCCTCGACCCCGAGCGACCAGCTCAGCCGCCTCAACAGTGCGGTTCGCCCCGCGCCTGGGGCGGCGGTGAGACGCAAGAGCTCCCCCGGGTTCAGCGCATAGGCGGCGTCGAGGATCTGCCCGGCGACGTTGTCGATACCGCTCACGGGCCACAATGCGGCGTTGGCGCCGGGCTCGTGGGCACTTTCGGGCAAGCCCGCCGCCCGCCGCAGCGCGCTCGCGAGCTCGTCCACCGAGGGGTAGCGATCGTGCGGCGCAGCGGCGGTAGCGCGCTCGGCCACCAGCGCGAGCTCCGCCAGGGCGAGCTGAGGAATGCGAGGCGAGCGAGCCTGCGCTAGCGCCTCGCTGAGCGTCACCCCCAGCGCATAGACCTCCGCGCGCACCGTCAGCGGCCCTCCCGCGAACAATTCCGGCGCCGCATAGCGAGGCGTAAGACCTTCGGCTGAAGCGCCTCCCTCGCGCCAGGGCGCCGCGAGCCCCAGGTCGACGAAGGTGGCGCTGCCACCGGGCTGGACCACGATGTTGGCCGGCTTGACATCGCCGTGTAGCAAGCCGGCACGATGCAGCACCGTCAGCTGATCGGCAGCGCTCGACAAAGCGATGAGCACCCGGTCGAGCTCGGTGCGCTTGCTGATGGCTTCCTCGAGGCTCTCGCCTTCCACCAGCTCGCGGACCAGATAAGCTCGACCGTCACGCGGCAAGCGGCCGAACCGCACCACGCGCGGTACGCCGAGGCCCTCCAGACCGGAGAGCGCCGCCGCTTCGCGCACGAGGGCCGACATCTCGCGGTCACTGGCGTTCTCGGCCAACACCTTGAGCGCCAGGCGCTCGCCCGTGTGCTGGTCGCGAACCACCCAAACCTCCCCACCTCCGCCCTTCCCGAGCTGGGCGATGGGTTCGTAGCGACTGGGAAGCTCGAGCCCGTTCACGACCCCGCGGAGTCCCTGAAGAGGGGCGATTCGACGCGCGTGCTCACAGTCCGTAGTCCGCACCGACACCGAAGAAGAACCCACTCAGCCCGAAGCCGGTGTCGAAGCGCGCGACGAAGTTGCGATGGGCCTTGTAGCGGATGCCTGTTTGCAGCGCGAGCCAGGGAAAGATGAACGGCTTGGAGCCGCCGTCGGACCAGCTCGGCTCTTCGTAGTTGTTGTAGTGGTTGTTGTCGCCACCGCAGTAACGGCCCGAAGGGTTTCCTTGGCCCACACAGCGGGCCAGGTTGTCGAAGTTGCCCTCTTGCACGGGGTAGGCTTGGTTGCGATAGAGGGGACCCCACACCAGGCCGAAGCCCGCGCCCATGCCGTAGTTGAGCGCCACCTGCGGCGAGAAGTCGTGGCTCCACAGAAAGTCTGCGGTGAGATACAGGACCTTGATGCGGCTCTCCACGAGCTCCCACGCGTCGTTTCCGTCGCTGGTCGCCTTGAACGGCGTCGGCGACATGGAGTAGGCGGCGTACCAAGCGGAGAAGTTGAACTCGAAGTTGTCCTTGCGCACCGCGAACTCGGGTCCGAAGGCGTGCACTCCCACGGTGGTGCCGCCGTCGGCGAAGAGCCCGATGATGAACTTGGGCACTACGATCAGGCGATAGCGCGCGCCGATGAACTTGTAGCTCTTGCCGGGCTCCTCCACGGGCGAGCTGCCCTTCTCGGCGTCGGCGACCAGCTTTTCCTTGGCGTCAGCGTCCCCGGCGTCCTCGGCCTCCTCCGCTGTGGCCTTCTCGCCGTCGGCGCCCGCCTCGTCTGCGGCTTCAGCCTCCTCGGAGACGCTTTCCGTCGCTTCTGCCGTCGACTCCTGGGCTCCGGCGGCGGTTGTGGCCGAAAGCGCGCCCAGCATCAAGAAACCCATCAACCAAGACCGACTCGCCATCGCGTCCTCCACGATAAGTACCAAGCTCCGAGCGCAGCCGTGCCAGCGCCAGGCTGAGTTGGGCCATGCTGGCACGAGTCTGTGCCAAAAAGCAAAGCTTCTCTCCACCTTCCGCGGCTTTGTGCTGAATGCCGCGCATGGCACAACCGCAGGATGCGATGGCGTGCGCCGGGGAAGGTGGACGGCGCGCCGCCTCCGCTCCCCTGCTCTTCACTCCTACGAGTGCGCACCAATCGCTCGGGCGACCGCGGATTCGACGCTGCACGCGCTGGCGGGGCGGCGGCAGCCTAGTACGATCCTCCAGGTGAGCTTATTGCGTCTTGCGCCCGCCGTCTGCCTGCTGCTGCTCTGTGCCATCGGCACAGGTTGTGCGGCCCACCACCTGAGCCGAGGCGCCGACCTCTACGAAGGCGGCTTTTACATCGAGGCCGCCGAGGTGTTCGAACGCACCGAGCCGCGCTTGAAGAAGTGCTCCGTTTCGGAGCGAGCGCGCTACGGACTCTATCGAGGCGCGACCCTACTTGCGCTCGGTGACCTGCGCCGCGCCGAGCAGTGGCTGCAGTATTCACGCCGGATCGTCGACAGCGACACGGCAGCGCTCTCGCGCGACGATCGATCGCTGCTGAATCAGACCTGGCGCACGCTCGGCGAGAAGCCACCCGCCATCGACCTCGCTGAAATAGAGGACGCCGCGGTCGCCAGGAGTCGTCCTGTGCGGGCCGTTGCCGAGGGCAGCACCGAAGCCAACGGCAGCCGCAACTGACTGTTCTGACGTACATCAACCCGGTTTTCCGGGCTGATGTACTGGTTGCCTCGGCTCGGTCTCGGTCTAGCTCCGCACGGAGGCGGTTGTGAACGTGTGCTGAATCCGGGTTCAGCACACGTCCTCGGGAGCACGGGCGGCGGTCAGCCCTTGGCGTCGCCGCGGGCGAAAATCGAGGCAACGTAGTTGAGCACGTCCGTGGCGCTGACCTCGTTGTAGCCGAAGTAGCGCATCAGACGCGCCTTGATGATGTCGATCTTTTCCTGCGTTTCCTTGTCGACCACGGCCGACACCAGCGTCTTGAGCTTGATGCTGTCCTTTTGATCCTCGAACAGCTTGAGCTCGAGGGCGCGACGCAGGCGGTCGTTCGTCTGCCAGTCGAAGCGCTTGCCCTCGACCGCCTTGGCACCGATGAAGTTCATGATCTCGCGCCGGAAGTCGTCCTTGCGATTCTCCGGAATGTCGATCTTCTCTTCAATCGAGCGCATCAGACGCTCATCGGGCTCTTCGTCCTGGCCCGTGTAGCGGTTCTTGACCTTTTCCTTGAGCGTGTACGCCTTGATGTTGTCGATGTAGTTGGCGGCGAGCTTGGCGATCGCCTCTTCGTCGGCGCTGATGGCTCGCTGTACCTCGTTCTTGACGATCTCTTCGTACTCGCGCTTCACGACGCCGATGAGCTCTCGATAGCGCTTGCGCTGGTCTTCCACCGTGATGAGCGAGTGACTCGTCAGACCCTTTTCCAGCTCGTTGAGCACCATGAAGGGATTAATGGTTCCCTCGCCGACGTCGCTGACGAGCGCATTCGAAATCTTGTCCTGCACGTAGCGCGGGCTGATGCCCTCCATGCCTTCGCGCTTGGACTCCTTGCGCAGCTCCTTGACCGTGTCCTGCGTATAGCCAGGCAACACCTTGCCGTCGTAAAGCTTCATCTTCTGAAGCAGCGCCAGGTTGTGCTTCTTCGGCTCCTCGAGCCGCGTGAGCACCGCCCACATGGAGGCGACCTCGAGGGTGTGCGGCGCCACGTGTTTGCCGCGAACGCGCTCCTGATTGAAATCCTTCTCGTAGATGCGAATCTCGTCCGTGATGCGCGTGATGTAGGGGATATCGATCTTGATGGTGCGGTCGCGCAAGGCCTCCATGAACTCGTTGTTCAAGAGGCGCTTGTACTCGGCCTCGTTGGTGTGGCCGATGATCACCTCGTCGATGTCCGTCTGCGCGAACTTCTTCGGCTTGATACGGTGCTCTTGAGAGGCGCCGAGCAAGTCGTAAAGGAAGGCGACGTCCAGCTTCAGCACCTCGACGAACTCCACGATGCCGCGGTTGGCGATGTTGAACTCACCGTCGAAGTTGAAGGCGCGCGGGTCCGAGTCCGAGCCGTACTCGGCTATCTTTCGGTAGTTGATGTCGCCCGTGAGCTCGGTCGAGTCCTGATTCTTTTCGTCCTTGGGCTGGAACGTGCCGATGCCGACGCGGTCCTTCTCGCTCAGCAGCAAGCGCTTCACGCGAATGTGCTGGTTGACCACCTTGCCCCAGTCGCCGTTGTACTGCTGGAGCAGGCCATTGAAGATGAAGCGGCTCGCCGGATCCAGGTCACCTTCCACCTTGACCCGGAACTTGTCGTTGGAGAGGCCAAGCTTCTCGACGGCACGCTCACGCCACTCTTGTGGGATCAAGCGCAGCGGCTCCTCGTGCATTGGCGAGTCAAAGGTGTCCGCGCCGCCGCTGGCGAGACCACTGGCTGCCAGGTTCACCCAGCTGAAGGTGAAGAGCGCGCCTTCGGGCGACTGCGAGTAGCGCTCCAACCCCTTCTTGAGCAGGCGGGCGATGGTCGATTTCGAAGAACCCACCGGGCCGTGCAGCAAGATGACGCGGCGCTCGGGACCGTAGCCCTCGGAGGCGGCCTTGAGCACGTTCATCAAGCGCATCAACGGAATGTCCAGGCCGAAGATGGCGTCCTTGCCCTCGTCCATCTCGTCGCGGAAGAAGTTGTACTTGACGAGCTTCTTCTTGTTGTCGATGTACTCCTCGGTCCCGTACGAGATCACCATGTCGTAGACGCGCTGGAACGCATTACGGGTGACCTGGGGTCGCTCGCGGATGATCTGCAAGTAGTCTTCGAAGCTGCCTTCCCAGGCCAGATCGCGGTAACGATCGTAGTCCTGCATCGACGCAATGAGCGCGACCATGCTCCCGATCGCGGGAGCGACTTCAGCGCCGTTCGTGCCCTTTTCTTCCATCGTTGTTTCCGCCTCGGGTAAAGCTTCAGTTAACCACATCGGCCGGCCCTCGTCACGGAGCCGCACCGGGTATGCGGAGTAGACTCGAAATTCCCATGTGGGCAGCGCCAGTGCGGGCAAAACCCACTGTGCCGTGCTGATGCGTGCTCACGCGCGCAGCGGCTCGAGCGCAACACCAGCGGAGCGCGATCCGGCAAGCGTCAGCGTGGCCCATTGCCCTTGGTCGGCGCGCGCCTCATAACATTCGCCCAAGCGGTGCCGGACCCAAGCGAAGCGACTGCGGTTACGTCGGCGCGCGAGCGTCGGGTGATCTGGCTGGTGGGCGCCATCCAGTTCGTGAACGTGCTGGACTTCATCATGGTGATGCCGCTGGGACCCGACTTTGCAGCAGGCCTCGGTATCGCGACCTCGCAGATTGGCTTGGTCGGCGGTAGCTACACTGCTGCCGCAGCCGTGTCGGGCTTCGCCGGCTCGTTCTTTCTGGACCGATTCGACCGCCGCTCGGCGCTGGCGGTCACTTTGCTCGGACTGGTGATTGGCACCGTTCTCGGTGGCTTTGCCACAGGGCTCGGCACCCTGCTGCTTTCCCGCGTCGTGGCCGGTTGCTTCGGAGGACCCGCGACCTCGGTCTCGTTGGCGATCATTGCGGACGTCATTCCCGCGGCGCGCCGGGGCAAAGCCTTGGGCGCCGTCATGGGGGCGTTCTCGGTTGCCAGCGTGCTCGGTGTACCCGTTGGACTCGAGCTCGCGCGCCGGTTTGGGTGGCGCATGCCGTTTTTCGCCGTCGGAGCGCTGGGCCTGGTGTTGTCGGCCGCCGCCATCGCGGGCATGCCGGCGTTGCGCAGCCATCTGACCCCACGCGCGCACACGACCGCGCCCAGAGCCCCGTTGCTCGATTCCGTCACCTTGCTGGCGTTGCTGAACACCGCGGTCACCATGATCGGCGTGTTCGCCGTGGTTCCGAACATCTCCGCCTTCCTGCAGCACAACCTGCACTATCCTCGCGACCGGATCGGCCTTTTGTACATGGTGGGAGGCGCCGCCAGCTTCGTCTGCATGCGCATCGTAGGCTCCTTGGTCGACAAGCACGGCGCCGGGCGCGTGTTCCTGGTTGGCACGGCCCTGCACGCCGTCGCCCTGCTCTGGGGCTTCATCTACGCCGGCTCGACCACACCCATCTTGCTGGTGTTCACGCTGTTCATGCTGTCGGGCAGCGTGAGAATGGTGCCCATGCAGTCGCTGAGCTCACGCGTCCCCGGCCCCGAGCAGCGCGCGCGCTTCATGTCCGCGCAATCGTCGGTTCAGCACTTGGCCTCCGCCGCCGGCGCAATGGCAGCTTCCGTTGTCCTGGTGGCGGCGCCCAACGGTGCGCTCGAGCACATGGATCGTGTGGCCTGGGCTGCGCTGGTGCTCGCCTGCCTCGCTCCGTTCGGCATCATCGCTCTCGAGCGTCGGGTGCGCCTTCGCGAAGCGCCGGCGCTCCCGCTCGCGGCCGTCGTGCCCTGAGGCCTCGAGCTGTCGGCCGTGTCCCCGCTCGGTAGCCGAGACGGCCAGGCGCGGCACCCGGGGCGCTACTGGGGCTGATCGCTTGCCCACTGTCGGCCTCGCCGCCAGTCGCGCCCGTCGCCAGCTTGGGCACCAACCCTGGTCCGGAGCCTTGTGTGACAACGGCGTGACGACGCGGTTTAGAGCGCAGCTTCGCTCAGCGAAACACGATGCACAGGCAAAGCCGCGTACTAGGATGACGGCTCGCCGCGAAAGGGCCGCTTTGCCATGACTTCCTCCGAACCTAGCCGCCCTCTGCTCGGGGTGCCGAGCGACATGCCAAACCAGGTTTCCCCGACCCGGCTCGACGACCCGGCTCTCTACATCAACCGGGAGCTTTCCTGGCTGGAATTCAACGCACGCGTGCTGGCGGAAGCCGCCGATCCGTCCGTGCCGCTCTACGAGCGCCTGAAGTTCCTCGCCATCTTCTCCACGAACCTGGACGAGTTCTTCATGGTGCGCGCGGCTGGGCTGCAAGCGCAGTCGTACAACGAGGTGGAGGAAATATCGCCGGATGGCTTGAGCCCGGAGCGGCAGCTCGAGGCCATCGCCGCACGCGCGCACGAGCTCACGGACGAGCAATATCGCATCTGGAGACACACGGTCCGCAAGGAGCTGGAGCTCGCGGGGGTAGCGCTGGTCAGCCCCGACGAGCTCGATGCGAAGGAGCAGGCCGCGCTCGACGATCACTTCAAGCGCAACATCTATCCGGTGCTCACGCCGATCGCGATCGATCCGGTGCACCCGTTCCCGCACGTGCGCAACAAGAGCATCAACGTCGGCATCATCTTCGAAAAGCGGCTGCAGTCCACCGAGCCTGCTTTCGGGCTGGTGCAAGTGCCAACGACGCTGCCGCGCTTGATTCGGGTGCCGCTCGAGGGCAAACGCCGCGCCTTCGTCGCTTTGGAAGATCTTATCTTCCGTCACACGAGCAGTATTTATCCGCAGATGAAGGTGCTGAGCCAGTACGCCTTCCGCGTGACCCGCAACTTCGACATCGAGCTGGACGAGGAGGAAGGCGAGGACCTGCTAATAACGCTGCAAGCCGAGCTCCGACGCCGCGAGCGCGGACACGCCGTGCGGCTGGAAGTGAGCGGTGAGGTTCCCGAGGAGTCCATTCAGCTACTCTGCCGCGAGCTCGATCTGCAGCCGGGGCGGGACGTTTACGTGCTGAAGGGCCCGCTCTACCTGGGCGACATGACCGTGTTGACGTCCGGCGACGAGCGGCGCGACCTGCGGGACGAGGCCTTTTCTCCGCAGTACGTGCCCCCGCTGCGAGACTCGGAAGACTTCTTCGAGACGATCCAGCAGCGGGACGTGCTGCTGCACCATCCCTACGAATCGTTCGAGGCGGTCATCGACTTCCTCTGGCAGGCGGCCGAGGACCCGCGTGTGCTCGCCATCAAGCAGACCTTGTACCGCACGGGCGGCGAATCCCCGCTGGTGAAGGCCTTACAACGCGCAGCGGAGCTCGGCAAGCAGGTCACTGCGCTGGTCGAGCTGAAGGCGCGCTTCGATGAGGAGAGCAACATCCGTTGGGCCCGCGCGCTCGAGCGTTCCGGCGTGAACGTGATGTACGGCCTGCTCGGCTTCAAGACGCACGCCAAGGTGCTGCTGGTGGTGCGCAAGGAGCGCACCGGCCTGCGCCGCTACGTCCACCTGGCCACGGGCAACTACAACCAGCAGACGGCCCGGCTCTACGAAGACCTCTCGCTTTTCACGGCGCGCGAGGACTTCGCGGAGGACGCGACCTCGTTCTTCAACATGCTCACCGGTTACAGCGCGCCGCAGCGTTGGAATCGCTGGGTAGTGGCGCCGCTCGGCCTTCACGAGGCGGTGCTCGGCCTGATTGCGCGTGAAACCCAGCACGCTCTCAGCGGCCGGCCCGCTCACATCACGGCGAAGATGAACTCGCTGGTGGACGCCGACGTGATCGCGGCCCTGTACGCCGCCTCGCAGGCCGGCGTGCAGGTGGAGCTGCTCGTCCGCGGCATCTGCTGCCTACGACCCGGTGTGCCGGGGGTCAGCGACCGCATCCGCGTGCGCGCCGTGGTCGATCGCTTCCTCGAGCACGCGCGCATCTTCCACTTCGAAAACGGCGGACAGGACGAGGTGTATTGCTCCAGCGCCGACTGGATGCCGCGCAATTTCCGCCGGCGCGTCGAGGTGCTCTACCCCATCTGCGACGAGACCTTGAAGGCGCGAATGATCGAGGAAGTGCTGGGCACGATGCGCAGCGACGGCCTCAAGAGCTGGGAGCTGGGTCCCGACAGCGTCTACGAGCGCCCCGCCGATGCCTCGCAGGTGCGCAGTCAGCAACGCTTCATCGATCTGGCACGCGAGCGGGCGCGTGAGGCCGAGGGCATCTGGGGCATCTCGACCAAATCCGTGGTGCCGGCACCGGCATCGCGAGCGCTCGACAAGCTGCGACGTCGCCCGGGGAAAAAGCGCAAGCGTCGTCACAGCGAGCAGTGAGCTCGCGCTCTTTCCGCGGGGCTAGCCCGCAGTCGGAGTCCACAACGCCCAGCCGCCGGAGCCCGAGCGCTGCCGCCACCCGGGTAAGTGGCTGGGGCCACCGCGTGTGAGCAAGTACTGAAAGTAGCCAAGGTCGCGCTCGGTGTTGACGCGTTCGGGCGTCCACTCCCAGCGCGGCGGGACGGCGGGTGGTCGCTCGCTCGCCTTGAAGCGGAATGGCGACTGCGGAAACTCGGCGAACGAGAACATGACGGCGCCCCCGCGCTCGGCCTGCGCCCACGCCACCGCGTGCAGATACGGCGAGAAGCGCACGACCTCTGAGCCTGGCGACCAGATAAGACCGACTACGCGACTGCCTTCGGGAATGCTCGTAAGCATCGCTGGAAGGCCCGCATATTCTGACTGCCAGGCCCGACGGAAGGCGCTGCTCACGTTGAGTGTGTTGGCGGCGGACAGCGCGAC
>DASQDA010000584.1:0-3835 GCA_035634435.1 Polyangiaceae bacterium | reverse complement strand
TTCGTCTACTCGTTGTATGCCGACCTCTGCGCGGGCGTGGTCGAGTGGCGCGAGCTCGAGCGCATCTTCGAAGCAGGGCGCGCCTATTCACAGGCGGTCGCCCGTTGCCGCAGCGCGCTCGCGGTGATCGAGCGGGCGCCGATCGTGAGCCGCATCTTCATCCACCTGGATGGGCAAACGCCGCCCAGTCACTTCGCTCACTTCGGCAGCCGCTTGATTCCTTTTTACAACTACTTGCAACCGTGTTTCGTGTTGCTGGAGACGGGCGTGCTGTCCGCGGAGGCAGTGCTGCGGGTAGCACAAGAATTTCATCTGCAGCACGGCTTTTCGGCGGACATGGTGGCTCGCAGCTACTTCGACCTGACAGCACGCGGTCACGCGCGCGGGGGCGCGGCTGCCTTGCTCCGCCGCGCGCTTCAGCAAGGCGACCCTCAGGGTCAAGCTTCGCCACCGCCCGCGCTGGAAGAGGCCGTGCAACGCCTGGAGGCACACGTCGCGAGCCCACCGCGCGTGCTGGCCGCCGCGCGGCGCCTGGACTACGTCGAGCTTGCCAGTCACTACGTGGGCGGTCGTAATCGTCGACGCCCAGGGCAACGCTTCGGCTAGTAGCTCGCCCGCGCGGCGACATCACACCAACGGCAGCACGCGGCCGACGACGAACTTCAAGTAGCGGCCTTCCGGATGTCCAGCGAACACCGGGTGATCGAGCGGCTGACCCACGTCGTGCACGATTTGAAAGCGCACCTTGGCGCGCTCGGCCGAAAGCGAAAGCGCCTCGCGGAAAGCCTCCGGTGATACCTGGGCCGTGCAGCTGGCCGCGGCGTAGAGCCCGCCGGGCTCCGTGACCGCCAGCCCGAGCGCGTTCAGCTTCACATACGCGCGCTGCGCCGCGAACTGTTTGTCCCGCGACGCAGCGAAGCTCGGTGGATCGCACACGACGAGGTCGAACTTGCGAAGCGGGCGTGTGGCCTGCAGGTAGTCGAACACGTCCGCCACCACGAGCTCGTGCGCCGCGGGGTCGAGCTGGTTCAAGCTGAAGTTGTCGCGAGCAGCCGCCATGGCCGCTGGCGCGATGTCGACGCTCGTGGTCCGCTCCGCGCCACCGAGCGCGGCGTACACCGAAAACGCACCCGTGTACGCGAACAGATTGAGCATGCGGCGTGACTGCGCGACTGAGCGGACGTAAGCGCGGTTGTCGCGGTGATCGAGGAACAGGCCCGTCTTTTGGCCGGCGTGCAGGTCGGCCCACAGCTGGACGGAATGTTCGCGCACGGCGACGCGCTCCGGCGGCTCGCGCCCCGAGAGCAACACCCAGCGCTGTTCCTGCGCTTCGCGGCGCGAGGCCTTGTGGATCACGCCTTCGAGAGCAAGCTCGGCATTCAGCGCTGCGACGATGCTCGGCACGACGGCCTGCAGGGAATCGGCGTAGGTGACCAGAACGGCGAAATTGCCGTAGACGTCCACGGTCACGCCGGGCACGCCGTCGCCCTCGCCGTAGAGCAGGCGGAAGGCGGTCGTGCCCTGCGCCCGCAGCGGAGCTCGGAGCAGCAGCGCGTCGCGGACGCGCGCCCTGAAGAAGGCAACGTCCGGCGGCGCCGTGCGCGAGAAGATGCGCAGAGCGATGGGGGAGGTCGCGTCCCACAGCGCATGCGCTTCGAAATGCCCGGCGCGCACCCGTACCCAGCTACCGCTCGGTAGAGCAACGCTGCCCGGAACGTGATTTCGGTAGACCCACGGGTGACCTGCCACCAGCGCATTGGCCAGATGTGCCGGAAGCACCAGAGCACCCCCCGCAGCAGCTCCGGCAAGCGGCGCGCTCGTCGCCGCGCCCACCGATCGATGCGGCGCCGGTGGACGACGCGCGCCCGCGACCGGCGACGTCGCCTTCGGCGAGCGCACCCCGGAGCCGGCCGGCGGCCGAGCCCGGGCGTCGCGCCCTGGACGAGCTGCGGGGTGCTTGCGCTTCAAGCTTTCTCTGGAGCTGGGCCCGTGCTCTGGCGCACGATGAGCTTCATCGGGAACTCGACCACGGGCCGCTCCACCTTTTCGTTTTCGATAGCCGCCATGACGGCGCGACAGGCATGCGAGCCCATCACGCGCATTTCCTGGCGCACGGTGGTCAGCCCTGGCCAATACAGACCGGCCGCCGGAATGTCGTCGTAGCCGACCACGCTGACGTCCCGCGGGATTGAAACGCCCTGGATTTGCAGGGTGCGCATGAAGCCCAGCGCCATTGCATCGTTGGCCAGGACCACGGCGGTCGGCGCGCGCGAGCGCGGCATCTTGAGCCAGCGCTGCGCATAGTTGGCGCCTTCGTCCACGTGGTAGCGGGGCATGAAGAGCTTGTTGCCTGGAGCTATTTTCAACTTGTAGGCGGCCAGACCACGCTCGACACCGTCGCCGCGCTCGCGACTATCGAGCGACTCCTCATTGCCGCCCACGTACGCCACGCGGCGATGGCCGAGCTCCTGCAGGTGCTGGGCGATATCGCTGCCGACGCCGATGTTATCGCTGCGCAGCACCACGGCTCCGCGAAAAGCTTCGTTCGGCGCGATGAGCGCGACTGACACCTGCGCCTTGCGCGCGGCCTCCACCAGCGGTCGCTCCTTCTTGCCCGGACAGGCAAAAATCAGAGCGTCGATACGCCGTTCGCTGATCCAGGAGGCGACGGTGCTCGAATCGTAGGAGCCGCGCAGCACCAAGCTACCCACCAGCAGAGAGATGTGCTTCGAAGTGAGCTCCTCCTCGATACCTCCGAGGATCTGGGTGATCCACTCGCTTTGCGTGTCCCACACCACCAAACCGAAGCATCCCGCTCGACCGAGCGAAAAGTTGCGGGCGGTGGTCCACGGCGTGTAGTTGAGCTTCTGGATGACCTTGGCGACGCGGGCTCGAACTTCGGCGCTGGCATAACCCCCGTTGATCACCCGCGAAACGGTGCTCTTCGAGACGCGCGCGTGGCGCGCAACTTCAGCGATGTCGGTCCTTCGAGCCATTGGGAAGGGCGCGACTATAACATGACGCAGCAAAAGCTCGCGGTGAGCCGCTGTACCCGTTACGACCGAACGCGCGAAGCGTGCAGCTCAGCCCCCGAGCAAGCGCTCGAGCTCGGCGAAATCGGTGTCTTCTACGGCACCCTGAACTTTGCAGCGAACACGGCCTTTTGGATCGACCAGCAGGTGAATGGGTAGCTCCGGATCCGGCTCCAACGCCGCGGCGCTCATCCACTCGTCCCGCTCCTTGCCCTCGCGCAGCCAATAAGTCGCCTTCAGGTGCGAAGAAGCTTGCAGGAATTGCCGCAGCTGACGCTCGTCGTCGTCGAGCGAAACGTACGCGACGCGCAGCGGCGGTTGGCGCGAGGACAGCTGCTTTTCCCAGGCAAACAGCCGCGGAATCTCCTCCTTGCAGGGCGCACACCAGGCCGCCCAGAAGTTCACCCACAGCCAGCTTCCTTCGCTGGCCCGCAACTCCTCCGGCAGCTCACCCGCCGCATCCTCCGCAGCGCGGCTGACGGCCTTTTTCGGCAAGCTTTTGCCTTCCTGCAGCCCCCCCGCGCAGAGCGCGCGGCGCCGCTTCGGAGGCGCGCTGGCGCTGCCAACCGCGGCAGCGCTCGCTTGGCTGTTGGCCAGGCGGGTCGTGGCGGCGGTCGATTGGATGGCCTGACTGCGCTCTCGGGGGGCGGACGGCGCCTTGTTCTGGCTGGAGTCGCAGCCCATGAGCGTGCCGCCGGCGCAGGTGAGCCCCAGGCCAAGCAGCGCGCCTCGGCTCAGAGGCGACAATCGACCCACGACACGAACGCGCTGCGGTTGATGGCTTCTTCGTCGCATTTCTTCTC
>DASQDA010000583.1:0-5637 GCA_035634435.1 Polyangiaceae bacterium | reverse complement strand
CAGGCGGGCCTGGGCGGCGTGCTCGACCTGGAAGATCGTCGGAGTCGCAACGGCAGCAAGGTCAACGGCCAGCAGCAGGAGCTGCCGGTTCCGCTCTCTCCGCAGTGCGTCGTACGGCTCGGCGACGTGCTCGGTGTCGTCACCGAAGCTCCTACCGGACAGTTCGGCGCGGATCCGGTGCTGCCCGGCGCCGCCCCGGCGATGGAACGTCTGCGTACCCTCCTGTCACGGGCTGCGGTGGATCCCGCTCCCGTGTTGATCACGGGCGAGACTGGCACTGGCAAGGAGCGTGTGGCGGTCGAGGTGCATCGGCTTAGCGGGCGCGCCGGCGCGTTCGTCGCGCTCAACTGCGCCGAGCTCTCGCCGCAGCTGATCGAAAGTCAGCTGTTTGGTCACGAGCGCGGCGCGTTCACGGGAGCGAGCTCGGCGCAACCCGGGCTCTTCGTCGCGGCCCATGGCGGCACGCTCTTTCTCGACGAGCTCGGCGAGCTGCCGCTGGAGCTGCAGCCAAAGCTGCTGCGCGCTCTGCAAGAGGGGGAGGTACGCCCCGTAGGTAGCGTGCACGGCCGCAAGGTCAACGTCCGCTTGGTGGCGGCAACGAACCGTGAGCTGCCGGAGCTCGTGGAGCGCAATGCCTTCCGACGTGATCTCTACGCGCGCCTCTCGCTCTGGGAGCTGAAGCTGCCGCCCCTGCGCGAGCGCCGCGAGGATATCCTGCCTTGGCTGAGGCTGTTGCTCGGCACCTGGAACCAGCAACGCGGGGCGCACGCGGCGTTATCCTTTCTGCCCGATGCAGCCGAGCGCATCCTCCTGCATGACTGGCTGGACAACCTGCGCGGCCTCGATCGCTTGGTCCATCGTCTCGCCAGCTCCAATCCGTCAGCGCCTATTGGGCTAACGGCCTTGAGGGACGCGATGCCCGAGCTCGCCCCCGAGTCCCAGGGCTCGCTCGCGCCGCGTGCAGCCGACCCGCCTGGCGAGACCACGCCTCCGCAGGCGGAAGCAGCGCCTGCCGGACGTCAGCGGCCGTCGCGCGAAGAGCTGCTCGGGATCTACACGGCAGCCTCATTCAGCGTGCGCGCGACCGCCAAGCATTTCGGCAAAGATCGCCGCCAGATTTACCGCTGGCTCGACACCTACGGCATCCCGCGCACCGAGGAAGACGACTCGCCGGCGCGTGCTGGGCACGCCATTGACGACGCGAGGGTCGGCCGCCCCGCGATTCGGCACGTGGGGCGGCTGGCGTGCGCCGCGTGAGGCTCAGTTCATTTCGCTGCAATCGGCGTAGTCGATGGTGACCTCGGACTCATGCCTCTCCTTCCACCAATCGAAGGCGACGTCGTCGAGGATTTCGAGCGTGACGTGTCCGCGCTCGCAGGTGTGACCCCACTCGTGCACGAGCAGCGCGAAGTAGCAGGCTTGACGGTTCGCCTCGTCGCCGTTGATGTCTGCGATGTCATCGAGGAAGCCAGGGCACAGGTGCGCCTTCCGATTGAAGGGCGAAGCCCAACCCATGGCGGTGCTGCACATGCCCGTGGCCGAGCTCTCGCACACGACCTTGCCGTTGGTGTCGAAGCGGTTCTCGAGGCAGCTCTTCAGATTCACGGGCCAGCTCATGAAGTCCTCGGCGAACGCCTCGAAGCTGCTCCAGTTGTCCGCGGCGTAGTCCACCGCGAGCCCGATCTCGTTCCGCTCCTGCGAGGTGCAGTCGAGGATGTCGCCGGGTCGGTCCGGCTGCGGCGGCGCTGGCGGATCGTCGGTCCAGTCCGGGCAATCCGGATCGTTCGAGCAGGCGCCCAGGTTGCACGCGCCATCCGCACCGCACGGCGCCCCCCCACCGTCCGGCGTGTCGAGCGCCGCAAAGATCACCTGTGAATAGCCGAGCACGGCAATGACGACACCCAGCGTACGAATCTTTTTGTTCATGATGCTTCCTCCTCCTCAGACTTGTCATCGACGCGGACGGCAGTGCGAGGCCCTGAGCCGCGTCTCGACAAGCGATAGAGCAAGCGCCGAGCCAGGCCTGCTGAGGCGCGACTCGAGCGAAATGATCGCTAAAATCGGCACGAGGGACGCGTGTTTCGAGCCCGCACACTGGGACACGTCTCATGGGACGGAGCGCGCGCGTGTTGCGAGTAGAGGGGCGAGGCAAGCAGACGCCCTGTCCGCCACCGCCAGCCACTCGTCGCTTCGGTCCGACTAGCGCTCAAGTGCTCCGGAACGACCGCTCAAGTCCGAGCGGTACAGACGCTCAAGTCGAACGGAACACGCGCTCAAGTCACGCAGGGTATCCGGGAGGGGGGGCGTCACCGCACGCACGAGCTTCGTCGAAACGTAGGAGGATGTTGTTCAATCTGGCACGGCGTAGCTTGCTTAGCTTCTCCTCGAGGTACTGCGGTCGGTACTCCCGTCACGGCGCGGCACAACCCCCCCCCCGCGCCCTACCTCACTCGATCGGCGGCAAGGGCGCGTCCAGCTTGATGTCGCGGATGGCGTCGCGGAAGCGGATCTGGAGCTCGTCGGCGCTCATGCGCAGCTCGATGGATCGCTTGGTGATGGCGTCGAGGCGCGTCGCGGCGTCGGCCAGGCGCTTGGTGAGCCGCACACGCAAATCTTGGGCTTGTGGGTTCTTCTCGATGGCGCGCAGGTTCCGCCGGGTTTCGTCGCTCGATCGCTCCAGCTCGTTGCGCTCGTTTTCGAGCTTCTCGAGCTCGTCGCGAGCTTTGCGCAGCGCCTCGCGAACGGTCCAGGCAGCGCCGAGCTGTGCAACCACGTCCGGACGCGCGCGGCGGTCGGCCAGGTATTGTTTCACGGCCTCGTCGGCCACCGGCGAGAGCCAGTCCACCTCCTGCGGATTGGCGCGGCGCTCGTCGACGGTGAGCTCCGTCTTGGTGCGGGCGCGCAGCGCGACCGGCACCAACGCAACGCCCGCGCCTTCGTTGTCCTCGGTGTTGGCCGGCGGCTTGAACAAGCGCGTGCCGGGTGAGCGCGCATGTTTGACCAGCAGGTTGGCTGGCTTGGCCCCGCCGTTGTCGATGCGGTAGATGGTGCGCAACACCCAGTCGCGCTCGACGAAGAGGCGCGAGGTTTCGATGCGGTAAAGCCGACCGCCGCGTTCTTCGCTCTTCTGATCGCGCGACAGGGCGACGCTGCGCTCGAGCGCGAAGGGAACGGTCGCGGTTGCGCGCGAGGGCAGGGGGTCGAGCAAGCCTTGACCGAGAAACGAAGCTTTTTCGAACACCGCGATCGGACCGCGCTCGAGCAGCCCAGGCGTCGTATTCGTGATGCGGACGACGCGGAACGGATGCATCTCGGAGCCGGTCGCGCCGGGCTCGGGGGCAAACAGCAACACGGCCTGACCGGGCACCCGCTGACTGGTGAGCAGCACCATGGTGGCGCTCTCGTTCGGCACCGTCACCTTGAACGGCATGTCGTAACGGGTCGTTCCGCCCTCTTGAGCCACGGCCGCAAGATCACTGAGGCGACGCGGCTCGCTCAGCGTCATACGCGGGGGCGGCGGAGACGCGGGGGACACCGATTGCGGTCTGGCGGCAGGGCTAGCCTTGGTCATTGCGCGCCCGGAAGCGGTGGCGGCGCCGACGCCGGCGACCCCGCCCCGCATTCGCCGCTGTTCGGTGGACGCAGCCTCCTCGCGCTCGGCGCCGTCCTCATTCGCCGACATGTCTGCATCGGCCGCCTCGGCGGCGGGCGCGGGCGCGGGTTGCGGTGGGGCTTCGTCGGGCCCGTAGCGGTCCACCTCTTTGCCGCCCGGCGTACGATCGAGCGATGTGACGGCGGTCGGCACCACCTGCATGACCTCGCCTTGGTCGGTGACGATCGGTCGCACGGGCACCACGGGCGTGCCGAGCGTTGACTGAAACGCCAGTGGCGCTCCCGCCACGAGCGAGAGGGAAACGTCCTTCCAGTCTTCGCCGGACAGATTCTGCACGATGCCCCAAGCTTGCAGCGAGGCGCTGCCATCCTCGGCAATCACCACCCGGTAGGAGGGCCGCCACACGGGGGTCTCCGACAGGTAACCGATGAGCAGGTCGTGCTCCTTGCCGTCCAGGTGCAACACCACCTTACGCATGGCGTTGGGGTTGGGCTTGCGGATCTTGGGTGGGCGCGGCACACCCTTGACCAGAACCGGGGGCTCGTCTGGCTCGGGGGCTTGCAGGTCTTCCACCTCGAGCGGGAAGGACGCTGAGCGCACGGAGCTGCCACCCCGCTCCATGACCGCGAGGGAAGCCAGGAAATCGCCGACCATGCGTTGCCGCATGTCGAAGGTCACCTCCGAGCTGTCGACGCTGCCGGCGCGCTCGAAATAGCCGACGCCGTTGCGATAGATGACCACCCGCTGCAGCGGAAGCTCCGAACCCACGTTCGGCCCCCGAGCGCAGCTCGTGCTGCAAACCGCCAACAAAGCCAAGACCCAACGCTTCATTTATCAGCCTCCGCTCCGGCGGAGCGCGCCGGAGTTGAATGGGGACAGTACGGCACGGCCCGCACGCCGAGAAGCCCACCTGCGTGAAAGCACGCGGGCGGCCCGGCGCGGCCGCTGGTCCGTCCTGGGCGTCCAAGTGGCCCAGGGCCGCTCTTTCGCGGAGCAGCGCGCCCGTCTTCAACGGGGGCCACCCCTCCAGCCTTACACCTCGCCGTTGGCAGCCTTCGGCGCGGCGGTGCGCGAGCGGCCGACCCGGCGTCCGGAGTTTGCGCCGTGCACGACGTTGTGCCCTGGCCTTTGGCGCATAGACTCGCGGGCGTGAGCGATCCCGCGTTGCCCTTCCTGACTCGTCTTTGGTTCTGCTGGGTGTGTTTTTTCCGCGTGCTGTTCGACGGCGCGTTCGCCGCGAGGGCCTTCGCCGCGCGTGAAGCGTCGGCGTTGCCGCCAGCCGCGCCGCCCGAGCTCGAGGCTGGCTCGCGAAAGCCAAGCGCGGCGAGCACCACGAACGCTGCGAGCGTCCGTGCGATGCCCGTCGCGGCCGACGTGATACCCGCGTCCGAGCCGGTAGAGCCTGCGCTTCAGCTGCTGTCACTCCTGCAACGTGAGGGACGCCTCGTGGACTTCTTGCAACAGGACATCAGCGGCTTTGCCGACGCGGACGTGGGCGCGGCTGCACGCGTGGTGCACGAGGGGTGCCGACGCGCGCTCGGCAGCCACGCCAGCATCGTCAGTGTGCGCAGCGAAGCAGAAGGTGCACGCGTGACGATCGAGCGCCTGGACGCTTCGGAGGTGAAGCTCACGGGAAACGTCGCGGGCTCCGCACCCTATCGCGGCGTGCTCCGTCATCGCGGCTGGCGCATCGAAGGCCTCAAGCTGCCGACTCGCATCGGCAGTGGGAACGTCACCGTTGTCGCTCCTGCCGAGGTCGAGCTCTGATGCCCGCGCGCCTGAGTGTGGGTATCGATCTGGGGACCACCCATTGCGCGCTGGCGACGCTCGCGCTCGAGGGCGACGGCGAGCGCACGCAGGTGTTTTCGGTGCCGCAGCTGGTGGCGCGGGATGCGCTGGAGGCGCGCGCGCTCTTACCGTCGTTCGTTTACTTCGCCCACGAAAGCGAGGGCGCGCTGCCGCTGCCGTGGGATGCGAGTCGCCGTTTCGCGGTGGGCGAAAACGCCCTCGCGCGCGGCGCCGAA
>DASQDA010000582.1:0-3703 GCA_035634435.1 Polyangiaceae bacterium | reverse complement strand
TGCTGGGCTCGCCAGACTGGCCAGTAGCTCCTGGCATCAATCTACTTTACGAAACACTCTTTCCCTATCACCCACTGAGCGGGAGCAAGGAACCGGCGCTGGGGGACGCGCTGATCGTACGAGACAACGAGATCGAGGTCACGCTCAACCCCGCCGCCCGCTGGAACGATGGACGGCCCGTGACCCTCGACGACGTGAAGTACACGTTCGAGCTTGGCAAGAAGTACAAGAGCGTTCCCGTCGCGCCGGTCTGGAACTACCTGAGCGAGATCCGCGTCGCAAAGGGCGCCGCAGCGCAGGAGCCGGCTGCGGAAGACGTTCCGGTCGTTGGAGCCACTCCAGAGGGAGCCGTCGTTGGCGGGGGAGGCGCTGCAGGCTCAGGCGCTGCGGCGGGCGGAGCGAGTGGAGCGACGACGGGCGGTGCTGCGGGCCAGGGAGCAACGCCGGATGCGGCCGCTGCATCCGGCGGTGGTGGCGGCCCAGCGAACACCGCGGCCGGTGAACGTCTGATCTTCGTGCTCAACCCGAAGAGCAAGAATCCACTCGTAGTGCTCGACTCGCTGCAGGAGACGCGCATCTTGCCGCGCCACGTGCTGGCGCCGCTTTTCGACAAGGGGCGCGGCGACATCAACGAGTTCACGAAGCTCAAGTTCGACAAAGATCCCGTCGTGTCCGGCCCCTATCGCCTGCATTCGTACAGCAGCGAGAAGATCGCCGTGGTTCGTAACGACGCGTACTGGGGCAACGCAGTGCGCCACGGCGGCAAGCTGCCCGCTCCCAAGTACATCGTGCATCCGATTTACAAGAGCAACGATCACTTCAGTGTGGCATTGCAGCAGGGCCGACTCGACGCGTCATCGACGTTCGTGCCGCGCATCTGGCTCAAGCAACGCAAGGGTGTTCGCAGTTGGTTCCAGCAGGAGCCGTTCTTCATCGCGGCGGCCATGCCCATGTTGTTCGTCAACGTGCTGCATCCGCCGCTCAACGACGTTCACATGCGGCGAGCGATGGCGTTTGCCATCAACTATCGCGACATCCGTGAGCTTGCCGTCTCGGGCTACAGCGAGCCGTTGAAACCCGGGCTGATTCTGCCGTTCGGGCTCGAATCCAAGTACTACTCCGCGGAAGACGCGAAGCAGTACGGGACCGAGTACGACCCCGAGCGAGCCAGGGCCACCCTCCGGGAAGGTGGCTACAAGCCCGTCTTCGGTCCCAACGGTGAGCTCATCCAGACCCTCGACGCCCAAGGTCGGCGCGTTCCCACTGTCTACATCAAGTCGCCCACGGGCTGGAGCGACTGGGAATCGATCGTGCGCATCGCCGTCCGCAGCATGCGCGAGGTCGGGATCGACGCGCGTGAGCGCTTCGTGGACGCCAGCCTGTTCTGGCAGGGGCTCTTCGCGGGCGACTTCGACCTGATCATGAACACGCCCGCTTCGCCGCCTTCGCCCTCCAAGCCCTGGTCGCGCTTCGAAGCCGTGATGACGTCTCAGGACTGGGTGCCCGAGGGGGACAAGATGTACAAGAACATGGGGCGTTTCAACAACCCCAAGGCCGCCAACTACGTCGCCCGGGTAGACGAGCTGCTGAACCTCATTCCTACCCTGAAGGACGAGGCCGCGTTGGTGTCCGCGTACCGCGAGCTGAACCGCCTGTTCATGCAGTATCAGCCGACCTTGCCCTTGGTTTACCGTCCCGACCAGTTCTACGAATTCAGCGTGCGGCACTGGGAGAACTTCCCGACCGCCGAAAGCCCATTTCTGCCGCCGCAGCTCCCCGGTGACCGCATGGGAACCAGCATTCTCTGGCATCTGAAGCCGGCGAACTCTAACTAGTGTGCTGCGCCCACGGTTTCCGCACAGTGACTCAATCGTGAAGCTCTAGGAATCATTGTATGTTGCGCAATCACCCTACGCTGAGACACGTCATCGGTCGGGCTGGCTGGTACTTCGTGACTTTCCTGGTCGCCGTGACCATCAACTTCTTCTTGCCGCGGCTGGGCGACGCGAGCCCCGTGGACACCATCATGGCGCGGGCGAGCACCAACCTCGACGCGGTGACCGCCAAGGAAAAGGAAGAGACGTACCTCAAGGAGTTCGGCCTGGTGCAGGTCGATGCGGACGGCAAGATCCTCAGGGACGCCACCGGCAAGCCCTTGAAGGCCTCCATCCTGGCGCAGTTCGGCAACTACCTCTTCATGAGCCTGCAGGGCGATCTCGGAACCTCGATCCTGCAGTATCCGAAGCGCGTGGGCGAGATCATCAAGGTAGCGTTGCCGTGGACGCTCGCGTTGCAGCTTCCAACCATCATCTTCGGCTGGATCATCGGCAATTTCCTGGGAGCGCTGGCTGCTTACAAGCGGGGCGTTTTCGACCGGGTGTTTTATCCGCTGGCGCTGCTGGCGAGCGCCGTGCCGGCTTTCTGCGTCGGCATCGTGCTGGTCTACACCTTTGGCATCCGCCTCGAGTGGTTCCCCGCCGTGGGTGGCTACGACGACGGCCTGGTCCCCGAGCTGTCGTGGGAGTTCCTGCGGAGCGCCAGCTACTACTACGTGCTGCCCTTCCTCTCGATCTTCCTCATCGTGGTTGGCGGCCAAGCCATCGGCATGCGCTCCATGTGCATCTACGAGCTTGGCACCGACTACGTGAAGTACGCGAAGCTGCTCGGCATCCGCGAGAGCAAGATCCTGCTGTACATGTTCCGCAACGCGATGCTCCCGCAGCTGACGGGTCTGGCGCTCGCATTGGGCGCAATGGTCGGCGGTGCGCTCATCACCGAGATGATCTTCAGCTACCCTGGCCTGGGCATGGCCGTGCTCACCGCCATACAGGGCAACGACTACCCGCTGATCACTGGCTGCACGCTGCTGGTCACCATCTGCGTGCTCATCGCAAACTTCAGCGTCGACATCTTGGTCGGCGTTCTCGACCCCCGGATTCGAGCCGCCCAAAGCGGGGGCAAGTAAGTCATGCGCCTGTTTCTCGGCTTGCTGAAGTCTCCCGGGTTCCTGGTTGGGGCCTTCCTGTTCCTCGGCACCTTGCTCTTGGCGTTCGTGGCTCCCTTCTTCATGAGCCTGGACACGCAAACGCGCGTCGGGCTGCCCTACACGCCGCCCTCCTCGGAGCATTGGCTGGGCACCGATCACATGGGCATCGACATGGTGTCGTTGCTGATCTCCGGTTTGCGCTCATCGCTGCACGTCGGCTTCCTTGCTGGGACCGTCGCGACCATCGTCGGCACGTTGATCGGGGTCTACGGCGGCTACAAGGGCGGGCTGCTGGACGACGTGCTGACCGTCGCCACCAACCTGTTCCTGGTCATCCCGAGCCTCATCGTACTGATCCTCCTCAGCTCCAGCCTGGAAGAGGGGCGCAGCCTTTCGCTAATCGCGCTGATCATCGGCTGTACGACCTGGACGTGGAGCGCGAGGGCAGTGCGCGCCCAGGCCTCGAGCCTCCGTGCTCGCGATCACGTGAGCCTGGCGCGCATCAACGGATTCAGCACGCTGGGCATCGTCACCTTGCACATCCTGCCTTACCTGCTGTCCTACATCTTCATGGTCTTCATCTTGCAGACCGCCACCGGGATCCTTTCGGAAGCCAGCATCAGCATGCTCGGGCTGGGGCCCTAAGACTCGATCTCCCTGGGCAAGATTCTCAATGTAGCGATCCGGATCGAGGCGTTGACCGACGGCGCGTGGTGG
>DASQDA010000581.1:0-5557 GCA_035634435.1 Polyangiaceae bacterium | reverse complement strand
GATCCCGAATAGGTTCGCCCAGGCATGAAGAAGAACTACGTCCTCGACACCAACGTCCTGCTCCATGACCCGCACGCCATTTACAAGTTCGAGGACAACGACCTCATCATCCCCATTTACGTCATTGAGGAAATCGATCAGTTCAAGCGCGAGCCGAACGAGCGCGGGCGTAATGCACGCACGGTGACGCGCCTGCTGGATGCCGAACGAGCCAAGAACGGTTCGCTCGCCACGGGTGTTCCCATTGCCGATGGCGGCAGCCTTCGAGTGCATGTGCCGGACAGGCGGCCAACGCTCGGCATCGCGCTCAATCCCGGCTCTGGCGACCACGCCATCCTGCAGACTGCCATCGACTTGCGCGACGCCTCGCCGGGTGCCCCCACCATCTTCGTCACCATGGATGTGAACCTGCGCATCCGTGCCGACGCGCTGGGCCTCACCACGGAGACTTACGAGAACCAGGCGGTCGATGCCGAGCGCCTGGAGAGCGGAATGACCGAGCTTGGCGTCTCCGCGGCGGAGCTCGATGCCTTCTTCGAGACGGGCGTGCTCAAACCCCCGAACGGCGAATCGCTGTGCGCCAACGTCAGTGTGACCCTGAAAGACGACGCGGCGCGCCCGCGCACGGCCCTTGGCCGCTATCACGCACGCCACGGCGAAATTCGCGCGTTGAGGACGCCGCGCGAAGGCTTGGTGGGGATTCGCCCGCGCAATAAGGAGCAGAGCTTTGCGCTAGACATGCTGCTCGACGAGGAGGTGAAGCTGATTACCATCCTCGGCAAGGCGGGCACCGGCAAGACGCTGCTGGCGCTGGCCGCTGGCTTGAAGCGCACCGTGGAAGACGGCGCTTACGCGCGCTTGCTGGTGAGCCGTCCCGTGATGCCGCTCGGGCGCGATATCGGATTCTTGCCGGGCGATCTCAACGAAAAACTGAATCCCTGGATGCAGCCTATCTACGACAATCTGGAGTTCCTGCTGGCCGCCGGCGGGGGCAAGCGGCGCGGAATCCGCGGCTACGAAGACCTCTTCAACAATGGCCAGCTGCACGTCGAGCCGCTCACTTACATCCGCGGGCGGAGCCTGCCCCAGCAGTACGTCATCGTGGACGAAGCTCAGAACCTGACCCCTCACGAGGTAAAGACCGTCATCACCCGCTGCGGTGAGGGGACCAAGATCGTGCTGACGGGTGATCCCTTTCAGATCGACAATCCCTACGTGGATAGCTCCACGAACGGCTTGAGCGTCACGGCGGATAGGTTGCGCGGGGAAGCCATCGTTGGTCATATCCTGCTCGGCAAGGGCGAACGGAGCGAGCTCGCCAACATCGCCGCCAACAAGCTGTGAGCATGCACGAGCGCCGGGAGCGACCCAGCGCGGCGCGAGCGGGGCCTTGAAGAAGGCCGCGAGCGCGGCTCGCTTGGCCGAGATCGAAACGCTGCTGACCGGCGCCGAACGCGCGATTCGCCTGATCGACCGGCTCGTGCCGCAGAATGCCGCGGCCGAGCGCGAACGCTTGCTCTCCGCGTTACGGCGGGGGCGAGCTGCGCGGGCAGCTTTCGTGTACCGCACCCGGCCGGACCTCGTCGTCTTGCGGCGGCACCTGGACGAGCTCTGCACGGAGCTTCGCGACGGCAACTCGCTGGAGCTGCTCTATGCGGACCGCGCCCAGGAGCTTTCCTGGGACGCCGCCTTGGTCGACGCCCTCGGCGGCCCCGACTTCGTCAGCCGCGCCCGCGTCCGCTTCGATCCGGCAGCTCTGACGCCTGGGGCGGAGGTGGCCGCGCTCGTGGAGAGCTGGCTGGGGGAAGACACCGGTGTCGGCGAGCGCGCGCTCATCGCCAGCGACGACTTGGCCCACCCGCAGAGCCTCATCAACCTGCTCCGGGCGCGTGTTGGTGAGCTGCGCTTGCCGGTGCGCGTCGAGCTCAGGCGGGGTCTTGGTGCGGTCGCGGCCGCGGGCGAGGACTTCGTCGTGGTGCGCCCTGGCGTCTGGCTGTCGGTAGCCGAAGGCGAACGCATCGCCCTGCACGAGCTCAGCGCCCACGTGCTCCCGCGTCAGCGTGCGCTCGGCGAGCGTCTGGGTATCTTCCGGGTAGGGTGCCGCGGCTCTGGGGAAGAGGAAGAGGGGCGCGCTGTGCTCATCGAGCAGCGCGCCGGCTATCTGGATGCGCTTCGGCGGCGGGAGCTCGCCTGGCGCCATCTCGCGGCGCAGGCCGCGCACGAGCGCGCTTCGCTCGATGAAACGGTGGAGCTCTTGCGCGGCCGCGGCGCGAGCCTCGAAGCTGCCCTGGACACATCGATTCGAGCTCAGCGAGGCGGCGGGCTAGGGCGCGAAATCGTCTACTTGCCTGCGTACTTGCGCGTGCGCGCTGCGTTCGCGGAGCAGCCTAGCTTGGAGCCCTTTTTCGAGCGTGGGCGCGTGTCGCTCCTGGCTTGCCCGGTTCTAGCCGCCGTCGAGGCTCACGAAGCCGGACGCGACAGCACTCAGTCGTAGTCGAGCACCACCGGGACGTGGTCGGAAGGTTTGCTCGCCGTTCGCGGTGCAACGTCGATGCGCGCGTCGGTACAGCGCGCCAGCAGGGGAGGCGTGACGAACACGTAGTCGATGCGCAGGCCCTCGTCTCGCTCGAATGACCCGCTGCGGTAGTCCCACCAGCTATAGCAGGCGGTCTGAGGATGAAAGTGGCGATAAGCGTCCACCAATCCGAAGTCGAGCAGCGCCCGCAGCGCGCTTTGCTCGTCGGGGTGGAAGTGGAGGCGTCCCCGCAGGCGCTCGGGGTCGAACACGTCACGTTCGTGCAACGCGATGTTGAAGTCACCACAGACGAGCAAAGGCTGCTGTGCGCTCGCGGACGCATCGAGCGTTGCCCGCAAGCGAGCAAGCCAGCGTAGCTTCTCCTGAAAAGCCGGAGACGCCACGGATTTCCCGTTCGGCACGTAAACATTCACGACGCGAACGTCGCCTACGGTTGCGGCAATGAAGCGCCGCTCGGCCGAGGGCACGTCTTCTAGCAGGCCAATGCGTACGTCCCGAATGGGGAGTCGCGTCGCGATGGCAACGCCGTTGTAGGCGGGCTGGCCTGCGATGGCGACGGCGTAGCCCAAGCGCTGCAGCTCGTCGGTCGGGAAGTCCTCGTCCACCACCTTGGTCTCCTGGAGACACACGGTGTCCGGCTCGTTCTGACGAAGCCAATCGAGCAGCGCTTGCTCCCGCATCCGAATGGAGTTCACGTTCCAGCTGGCCAGCCGCATCGACACCGCTTAGCGCCAGAGCACGGGCAAACGCAAGCCTCACGCCGGACGCGTGTCGGGCCAGCGAGAGCCGCAGGCTCTACAAATCTGGGGGGCGCCGCCGCCAGATCTTGTTCTTGGGGCACGTCCGCACTACGACCGACGGCGTCATGCGTCTGTCTTCAGGTAGCCGGGTCTGGTGGACGCTTCTTGCCTTGTTCGGGAGTGTGGAGGTTGCAGAGGCTCAGACCGAGGGCGAGGGGGCAGTTCCGCGAAGCGGCGCGGGAGCGATCGTCCGCGAGCGCCCTGCGCCAGAAGGCAACAAGAAGAAAGCGGTGGTGGTACCCCCCGAGCTGCTGAAGTTCGAATCGGCGGCGTACCCGCGCGAGGCCGAGGTCCAGGGCCTACAGGCGGACGTCGTGCTCAAGCTGACGATCGATGCTGAAGGCAAGGTGACGGCCGCTGACGTGACGCAGCCGGCTGGCCACGGCTTCGATGCCGCAGCGCAGGCCGCCGCGCTACGCTTCCAGTTCCGTCCCGCGACGCGCGATGGGCGGCCTGTACCCTCGCAGATCCTCTACAGGTACTCCTTCACCCTCACGCCAGTGGCTCCCGCGGAGCCCGAGCCCCCGGCCAACACAGGCGAGCTCGTCGGCACCGTTCGCATTGCCGACACGGACAGTGGTCTGGCCGGCAGCGAGGTCGTCGTGACCTTGCCTGACGGCAGCGAACGCCAGGTGAGCACGGACGGTGAAGGACGCTTCCGCCTCACGGGGGTGCCGAGCGGACGCTACCGCGTGCGGGTGGCAACTGCGGGCTTTCGTCCGCTCGACAACCAAGAGGAGGTGCGCGCCGGGGAAGCGACCGAGGTGGTGTACCGCGTCGTGCCGGAAGCGACCGGCATCGAGATCCTCGTGGAAGGCGAACGTCCCGCGCGCGAAGTCACACGGCGCACCATCGAGCGCCGCGAAATCGAGCGCATCCCGGGAACCGGCGGCGACGCCTTGCGCTCCATCCAGAGCTTGCCTGGAATTGCGCGAGCTCCTGGGCTCTCCGGGCTACTGCTGGTGCGCGGCTCCGCCCCCAATGACACCAACGTATTCGTGGACGGCTCCTGGGTGCCGTTGATTTACCATTTCGGGGGTCTTTCCAGCGTTGTGCCCACCGAGCTCCTCGAGCGCATCGACTTCTACCCGGGCAACTTCAGCGCCCGCTACGGACGCGTGAGCGGCGGCATCATCGACGTGGGGCTGCGAGCGCCCGACACGCGTTGCGTGGGCGACTACGGCAAGGCCACACAAGAGACGGGCTGCTATCACGGCCTGGTGCAGGTGGACTTGATCGACGCCCGCACGCTCATCCAGGGGCCGATTGGAAACAGCAAAGAGTGGAGCTTTGCGGTGGCTGGCCGGCGCAGCTGGCTGGACGCATGGCTCGGCCCCGTGCTGGACGGAGCAGGCGCGAGCGTGACCACCGCGCCGGTGTATTACGACTACCAGGGCATCGTAGAACGGAGAAGCGGCAAGTCCCGCTTGAGCTTGCGTGCGTACGGCGCCGACGACCGACTAGAAATCTTGATCAAGGATCCGGCCGCCGAAGATCCGGGCTTCGGCGGCAATCTGGTGTTCGGTACCGCTTTTTACCGCGTGCAGGCGCTGTACGAAGACGAGCTCAGCTCGGCTGTCTCTATCAACTCCATGCTGTCGGGCGGCAAAAACAGCATCAACTTCGCGCTGGGCGGCAACTTCGTCTTCACTCTGGACTCGTTCCCTTTCTATGGTCGGCACGAGTTTGGTTTTCGTCTGGCTGACGGCGTCAAGGCCAACCTGGGTCTCGATTTCTTGCTGGCACCGTACGATCTCGTGATTCGCGCCTCCGACCCGCCTCGCGAGGGCGAGCCGGACCCGGGTCCATTCGCTGCAAGGCCCGTGCGTGAGCAGCGCGAGAAGGGCTCTATCTTCCGGCCTTCCTGGTACGGCGAGCTCGAGCTCACGCCGACGCCGCGTCTGCGGGTCGTGCCAGGGGTTCGCGTCGATTATGCGCGCGATAGCGGACACGCGGATTTCAGTCCCCGCATCAACGCACGCTACGACCTGGTGACAGCGGCGAACGCCGAGGAGCAAGCCAACGGCGTGCGTCGTCGCAGAACGACCGTGAAGGGCGGCCTGGGTATGTTCTATCAGCCGCCGGACTTCCAGGAGACGGATGAAGTATTTGGAACACCCAACCTGAGGTCCAACCGAGCCGTGCACTACGCCCTCGGTGTGGAGCAGGAGCTTGGCACGCAGGTAGAGCTCGGCGTCGAGGGCTTCTACAAGGATCTCAC
>DASQDA010000580.1:0-1791 GCA_035634435.1 Polyangiaceae bacterium | reverse complement strand
CTGCGGCTAGCGCCCGTTGCGCTCGAGGTGATCCGTCAGGGGCTCGGACGCGTGCGCGAAGAACGCGCGCTGGCGCTGGATGCGCTCGTGACCACGCTGCGAGCGTTGCCCGGCTTCACGGGCGACGAGCGCGTCAGTTTGCTGGTTGCTCGCATCACACTCGAAGGTATCCGCCGCCGAGGCGTTCCGCTTGCCATGCACGACGACACGCTACTGTCGCGCGGCCAAGCGCGTGCGGAGAGTCCTCAGCGCGGGGGCGAATCGGCGCAGCTCCGAAGCTTGGTGGACGAGGCGTTGCGCAGTGACGCCGCCGTGATGGTGAGCCACGTTGCGCTGCGTGGCCACCCGGGCCGAGCGGGACTGGGGCGCCGCTACATCGCGCTCGCCGTGGTCGCGCTGCTGGCAGCAGGGCTCTTCGGGTTCTGGGCTGCGCGCGCCGCGCGCCGCGCGACCTCGGACGACGCGCAGCCCACGAGTCACGGCATGGGGGCGACGTGGAACAGCGACTCGTGGAAAGCCAGCGTCGCCAGCGTGAGCGCGGCCCCGATCGCGATGGGCAGCCAGAGCTCGCGCGCGACCAGCCGATTCCTCCGCTGAATCAGCGCGAGAAAGGGCAGGTTCGAGGTGCGTTGCCGATATGCGCCCCAGCTGTCCGGGTGCGTTCGAGCTCGCTTCCGATCGATGCTGCGCGTCCCCAGCACGGCCGTCAGCGACAGGGTCCCGAAGAACAGCAGCGAGGCGCTGTTGCCATTCACCAGCAGGTGCGCGGCGGCCCACAGAGTCACCGCCCAGAGAAACGGGTGGCGCGTGATGCGCAACACGCCCCGAGCCGGCTCCGGACGCTTCAACGCTGCTTCGGCCGCCACGGCGGTGGGATTGGGCACCGTGAACGCGCCCGCCAACAACACGAACGCTGGCGGCATCACGAACAGCGGAAGCCAAGCCGCATCGCGCGACAGCGTCCAGAGCGGCGCGCAGGGCGCGCGGCGGTAGGCGAACACAAGAAACACCAACGCGCCGACGGACGCGAGCGCGAAGGCGGCCCGGAAAGGCTGCTCGCCGATGCGTCGCGTCAGCCAAAAACGCACGTCGGAACCGGCAACCACCACATGGAGAAATAGCCAGACCAGCGCCGCGGTTCCGAGCACTGCGAGCGAGCTCATGCTTGCCTCGGCCGTCAGCTACCGAGAGCACGCTCGAGGGCGGACTTTAGCGCGGGGTCTTCCGGATCCACCTTGGACGGGAAAAACTCCACCACTTTGCCGTCGCGGCCCACCAGGTACTTACCGAAGTTCCACGTGGGCAACACTCCGCTCGCTTCCTGCAGCTTCGCGTAGATGGGCGACTGGCCCTCGCCCGCCGTGACCTTTACCTTTTCCAGCATGGGGAAGCTCACGCGGTACTTGGACGAGCAGAACGTTCGAATCTCCTCCGCCGACCCAGGCTCCTGCTGGCCAAAGTCGTTGCTCGGCAAGCCGACGACGGAAAAGCCGCGATCCTTGTACGCCTCGTACAGCCTCTGCAGGCCCGCGTACTGCGGGGTGTAGCCGCATTCACTGGCCACGTTGACCAGCAACGTGACCTGCCCCTCGAATTGCGACAGCGACGCCTGCTCACCTTCGAGTGTTCGCGTTTGCGCAGTATAGATGCTCATCGGTGCCTCCGTGGCGCTGGAGTTCGTTGCCGGCTGGGGAGCGCCTCCCCGCTGCCGCTCGCAGCCAGGCATACCACAGCCGATGAGCACCAGGAGCGCGCTCGTGCCAAGCCGAGCTCGGAGAAGCCACATGGTGC
>DASQDA010000579.1:0-3282 GCA_035634435.1 Polyangiaceae bacterium | reverse complement strand
TCTTGCATTGCATGGGAACGCTCGATCTGCCCACATCGGGACGCATTCGGCTGGCGTCAGAAGAGCTCACAACCATGAGTGGCGCTCGGCTGGCTGCAGTGCGCAACCGAACTATCGGCTTCGTGTTCCAGTTTCATCACCTCCTGCCCGAGTTCAACGCGCTCGAGAACGTGATGATGCCAGGCTTGATTCAAGGCCGCTCGCGCCGTGAAATGGAGAAGCGCGCGCAGGCGCTGCTCGAGGAAGTCGGCCTCGCCCATCGCACCACGCATCGGCCAGGAGAGCTGTCCGGAGGCGAGCAGCAGCGCGTGGCGGTGGCTCGCGCGCTCGCTCTCGATCCCAAGCTGTTGCTGGCGGACGAGCCCACGGGCAATCTCGACACCGCAACGAGCGACGCCATTCACGATCTGTTCTTCCAGATCAACCGCGAGCACGGGACGACCATCGTCGTGGTCACGCACAACCCCTCCTTTGCGGAGCAGATGCCACGTGTCGTGCGCCTGCGGGACGGGCGAGTGGAACACGACGACATCCGAGCCACGGGTGTGAACACCGTGGCCGCCGCCGCGCCCTGAGGCGCCGAGCCAGTCCCCGGCGTAGAGCTCAGCGCATCAGCAGCACGCCGAGGTGGTCGCCCTCGCGCGCTCCGAGCACATTGGCCACCGCTGGGGAGATCGTGAGACCATCGTCTGCCCCGAGCTCCACGCAACAAGGGACCGCGCGAAAGTAAGGCGCCTCGGTCAGGTCTCGGGCGACGAGCCCGCGCGGGGAGCCCGGAGCAGGTTCGCGTAGCGCGGCGAGCCGGCGTTCCCGCGTCTCGCGCACCAGGCTAACTTCTTCCGTCGGTGCAACGAAATGCGGTCCACCATCGAAGGGGTCGATGCGCTCTGCATAACGGAAGCCGATACGCTGCAGCAACTTCTCCACGCCGCGCGTCTGCCCTCCTACCTTGCCAATCACCGCCTGTGCCTCCGGGCTCAGAAGCGATGCGTAGATGTCTCCGCTGGGGAAAAGGTCGCGGATGAAGGTCTTGTCGCTGCTGGAAAGCAGGTCCGCTTCCGCGTAGCTCATGCCGGTGAAGTGGCGTCCCAGCGCCTCCCACAGGCGACTGGTGCCGTCCGCTTCCAGGGGCGGTAGCAGCTCGGCCAGCAACTCATCCCGAAAGAGCTCGCGGTGCAGCGCGATGTAGACGAAGCGAACTGCAGAGATGAGCAGCCCGAGGCGCTCGGGAGCGCGTCGATGCTCCGGATGCACCACCAGCCCGCCGAGCTCGGTGGGCCCGTTGTACGAGAAGCCAATCTTCAGCACCGTGTGGTGGAAGTGACGGTCGACCGCTTGCGAGTACTTCTCCTCGCTGATCACGTCGAGGTAGATGTAGGGCGCGTCGCGCCGGCCGAGCTGCGAGACAATCATGGAGGTGCCGACGGCGTCCCCCAGAAGCAAGTCGCGCAGCAGGAAAACGAACTTGCGATGGCTGCGGGAGATGCTTCCTCGGAAGCTCTGCTCCGAGTGCTCCAGCAGCCGACGCACGTGTCCGCTGTCGTTGGGCAAATTGACGGTATTCAGGAAGCCCGCGAGCTTCAGTAGCTGCGCTTCGTCATCGGTGGTCGCCCCGCGGATCTCGTAACGCAGCATGCGGTCACTGTTTTTAACACGCGTCCCCTGCGGCTCAGTGGCCGTGCTCCGGCGCTTTCCTATGGGTGACCAGCGCGCCTCCGGCCGACGGCCCAGGGGTGGTGCGCGCACTAGATTGTTTCGGCGTGCTTTCGTGATAAGCCAGCGCCCGTGTCCCAGGCCTGGACCTTTCCCCGTGCCGATGCGCTCCCTCCCTACGCGTTCGTCGTGACGGACGCCGTGAAGGCCAAGGTGCGCGCCGCCGGCGCCGACCTCATCGATCTCGGTCTCGGTAATCCCGATCAACCCACACCCGCCGTGATCGTGGAGCGCTTGCACGCCGCAGCCGACCTGGGTGTGAATCATCGTTACCATCCCGGGCGCGGCATCCCCGACCTGCGCCAGGCTGCGGGCCGCTGGTACGAGCGGCGCTACGGCGTTCGCTTCGACGTGGACCAGGAGGTCATCATCACGATGGGCGCGAAGGAAGGCATGAGCCACCTGTGCCTGGCGATTCTCGCACCTGGCGACGTAGCGGTCGTGCCCGACCCCTGCTACCCGATCCACGCAGGCGCTCCTCAGATCGCGGGCGCGTCGGTGGAGCTGTACGAGGCGTCGAACCGGATCGCTCCGGCCGTGGCAATCGCGGAAGCGCTGGCGAGGGTGCACGCGCGCGGCGGACGCGTGAAGCTCGTGATCGCGAACTACCCTCAAAACCCCACGGGGCAGATCATCAGCCGCGCTGAGCTGGGTGAGCTCTTGCGGGTCGTAGCCGAATCCGGAGCGCTGCTGCTGCATGATCTCGCGTATGCGGACTTCGACTTTCAGACGCGGCACGCGCCCAGCATTTTCGACGCGGGCATGGACCCCGAGCGCGTCAAGTCGTTTGCGGTCGAGGTGTTCTCCACGTCGAAGAGCTACAACATGCCCGGTTGGCGGATTGCCTTCATGGTGGGCAACTCGCGCATGATCGCGGCCTTGTCGCACCTGAAGACGTACCTGGACTATGGCACTTTTGCCCCGCTCCAGTACGCGGCCGCCTGGGCCCTCGACCACGGTGATGACATTGCGGGATCCATGCGTGACCTCTACGCGAGGCGAGCGGCGGCGCTCGTCGGAGGCCTGCGCGAAGCGGGGCTCAAAGACGTCGATGAACCGAGTGGCACCATGTTCGTCTGGACCAAAATCCCGCAACCGTGGGCGCAGCGCGGGTCGGTGGCGGCGGCGAGCCACCTGATCGAGCAAGCCCACGTTGCAACGTCTCCAGGTGTAGGTTTCGGGCCCGGTGGGGAAGGCTACTTACGCTTTGCCTTGATCGAAGATCCGCCGCGCATCGCCGAAGCCTGTCGCCGCATCGGAGCACTCTTGCTACGGGACGGGAGCTCTTGAGGCGAGCCACGTAGCGGAGCGCGCTCGCGCGAAGCCCGCTACACATTGAAGCAGCCAGCGACGTGTGTCATGGAAATACGAACGTGGTTTGCCCATGACTAACGCGGACGAAGGCCATACACGTCATCGTTGTGTCGAGTGCGGCGTTCTGTCTCCCAAGACCGATACGAACTACACGCTCATCAGTGCTCGTCACGGCTGGCGGCTCATCCGGCGCCTCAACGAAGCGGGTGCCAATGTGCTGGAGTGGCGCTGCCCCGGCTGCTGGCAAAAGTTCCG
>DASQDA010000578.1:0-4186 GCA_035634435.1 Polyangiaceae bacterium | reverse complement strand
CTCAGCTTGCCGATAGCAGCCTGGGCCTGCTTCTCGGCGGCGAGCTGCAACGACTCTGCTTCGAACGTGCCCACGTCGTTGGGCGTCCGAAAGGCGAAGTACGCAAAGGTGGGATCCGTCCGCTCGACGAGAACATCGCTTTCCGTCAACGTCGTTCGGTCACCCAGCAGCTCAGCGACCGTGTTCAAGTACTCTCGCGACGTGAGCTCGCGCAGCGGCATCGGTCCGGCGCCGTTGGGATCGGCAGGCATGCCTTCCAGCGTACCGCCCGGATCGACCGGACCACCTGGCACCGAAGGTACCGAGCCGCCACCCGCCGTCGGCATCGAGGTGGCGCCGCCCGTTGACGGTGTGTTGCCGGCGCCGCCCACCGAGGTGGTTGGGGCCGCACCACTGCCGGCGTTCCCGATTGGTCCACCGGGGTTCGGCTCGGTGTTGCTGCCGCCGGTGATCTCGCCGGTGCAGGCCAGCAGGGCGCCGAGCGCGACGAACGTGCCGCACACGCGCAGTGCATATTTGGGACTGTTCCGCGTGGATAGCAGCGCGAGAGCTTTTCGTTTCATCTTCTCACCACCTGATTTCTTGGTCAGCAGAGCGTGAATGCGGACAAGGCGCAGTCTTCGACGAGCCACTCAGCGGCCGGTCGTTCAAAAGGACGGTACGAGCGTGGGTTCTGGGCGGTCCGTGTGCGTACCGTCTCCGAGCTGTCCGGAGGAGTTCGCGCCCCAGCAGTAGATCGAGCCGGAGGTGATTCTTCCGCAGGAATGGAAACCGCCGCCGGCCAGCTCAAGCACGCCCGATAACCCCAGGACTGGAACAGGGGTCGACCGATCGGACGTTGACCCGTCACCCAACTGTCCGCCCTGGTTCGAACCCCAGCAGTAGGCGCGCCCACTGGCCACCACCGCACAGGTGTGGCTGTAACCCGCCGCCAGCGCGACAGCCGGCGGCAGCCCGATGACTTGCACCGGGATACTGCTGTCGACTGTTGAACCATTGCCGAGTTGTCCATGCTGATTGGCACCCCAACATATGACGGCCTGGTCCGTCGTCAGGGCGCACGAATGATGAAAGCCCGTAGCAATAGCGCTTCCATTGGAAAGGTTCAGTACAGGCGCGGGCAGCGTGTGCGCTTCGGTCGTGCCATCACCCAGCTGACCCGAGTCGTTGATGCCCCAGCACTGAACGCTGCGATCGCCCAAAAGCGCGCAGGAATGACGGCCACTTGCACGAACGGCCACTGCGGGCGGTAAAGAAAACACCTTTACTGGCGCGAGGGAGTCCAGCATCGAGCCACTGCCGAGCTGTCCATAGTCGTTCTCACCCCAACAGCGTGCGCTTCCGTCAGCGAATATACCGCAGGAGTGAAAACTAGCGGTCGCGACGCCGATGGCGCGGGGAGGGAGGCCTTCGACGGCAAGGGGGACCAGACGGTTGACGGTCATGCGATCGCCGACCTGTCCGCGCGTGTTCCAACCCCAGCAGCTGATGCGTTCGTCGGCGTCCAAGGAGCAGGCGTGATAGCTCCCTGCAGCCACGCCAACCGCTCGCGTTATGCCGAGCACTCGGCCGGGAAACGCGCGACTGAGAATGTCACCGTCGCCCAGCTGACCATCCGGATTCTCACCCCAGCAGTATACGCTGCCCTCGGCTGCAACCGCACAGGTGTGCCCGGCTCCAGCGGATAGCGTAGTCGGGCGGACCGAGGCCGGTGGTGCCCCTGCGTCGCCAGCGCTCCCGCTGCCGCCGCTGCTGTTCCCGTTGCCTCCGCCGCCAGGGTTCCCGCTGCCAGCGGCGCCGCTCGCGCCGCCCCGTGCTCCCGCCGCCCCTCCGGTATCACCAGCACCGGGTTCCAGCTTCGTGTTGCACGCGCTCGAGACGAGGAGGCAACACAGCACGCGCTTGAACAGAAGCATGCGATGGCTTAGAGCTGTTTCGCTGTGCAAAGGCGCGTGCGTGAGCGGCGCCGCAGCACGCTGAGCGCCCACAGGCACGAACCCGTCAACCAGGGGATGGTGTCGTTGCCGAGTGGCGAAGCGATACGGCCGCTTGGCGACGGCACTGAGCAGCCCGAGGCCTTGCTCTTGCCGGCATCGCTCGCACCAGCGATCCCACCCCCTGCAGCGCCATTCGACGGAGTGCCCGTCGCCCCTCCGACGCTGGCTGCCCCGGCCTGGACACCGCCGTTGGCGCTTGGAGCGCTACCGCCGGCTCCGCCTTGCGTTCCGTTGTCGCTCGCGAAGCAGAAGCCTGTGCGGCACGTTCGGCCAGCAGGACACAGGTTCTCGCCATTGTCGACGACCCCATCGCAATCCTCGTCTGCCGCGTTGCAGACCTCGGCGATGGCTCGCTTGGGCACGCAGTCCGCTGGATCGCACGTAGGAGAGACTCGCCGACATCCGCCTTCACCGCAGGTGGGGCGGCTGTTCTCATCGATCATCCCGTCGCAGTTGTCGTCCAGCAGGTTGCAAATGTCCGCGGCGCCGGGGTGCACGGCCCTGTTGGCATCGTTGCAATCGCCGATCACGGGCGAGTACCCCGCGAGCTCCACGCAGCCTTGCACGCTCATGGTCATGCCCTGTGCCGTCCCGTAGCCGTCGCCATCGACGTCGCGGTACAGAGTGATAGTGCCGGTCGCAAGGTCCTCGTCGGCTCGACCATCACAGCTGTCGTCGCGCTTGTTGCAGCGCTCGGGGGCGCCCGGGAACACGCGCGCGTCGCCATCGTTGCAGTCGCTGGCAACGTCGGCGTAGCCCGGCGCCTGGATGCAGCTCATGAATACGGGGCCACCAATTTCGCCGAAGCCGTCGCCGTCGAAGTCGATGTAGTACGGCGTCCCCGGGCAGCCGAACGCAGCGCTGAGCTGCCCGCTGCCCTCGCCGTCGCCGCGTGCGTTGCCGTCGCCGTTCGCCGACAGGGCCCAGGCTTCGAAAACCACACCGCCGGGCTGGCTTGGTGCTGTCCACTGCACCCGGAAGACGACCTCGCCTCCCGTTGCCGACTTCGGCGCTGAGTGGCTCACCGCCGTGTCCGAAATCAGAGTCGTGGACTGGCCACTCACGAGCGAGAACTTACCAACGTTGGTCGACAGATAGAGCCCTGCCGTGGAGCCGTTGACGGCCTGAATGGCGACACTGGTCGTCACACTGGCGCCCGGCAGTATGACGTCGGGGTCCGTGCTCAGCTTGACGGTCGGTGATGCTCCGCCGGTATGGCAGCCTTCACAGCCGTTCACCGCGATGCCCCCTCGCCGAGCGTCCGCGCCGCTGCTGAGAAACCAGCACGCAAGAGCCACGGTGACGCTCTGCCTGGCTCGACAGCGCGCACTCCGCCTCAGAAGACGCCGGGACATGACTCGCGGCTCGAGATGCGCAGCGTGTTGAGCGAAACGTCACACTCCTCCTCCGCGCTCCGCAGCGCGGCCGCATGCTCCGAAGGCGTGACACCCTCTAGCTTCATGCGTTGCATCATCTGCTGCAGCGCAGAGGTCTGTGCTTCGCGAGCGTCATGCGGAAACCGCTCGTGCGCGACGCAGCGTAGGACCTTCTGTGCGTAGGTCCTACAGACTTCCGGCACGTCCTCGCCCGGCTGCAATCCGTAGACGCGGGCACTTGGGGCTGGCTGCGCGAGCTCGCCCTGTTTCGAGGCACTTTCAGTCTTGCAGCTCGTGACAGTGACCAGTGCCAGCGTGAGTAGAAGATTATGTCGATTGAGGAGGGCTGCGACGGACATGAAGGGGCTCGTTCGTCAGACGCTCGGGGTCGCGAAGCGGTCGCAGCTTTCGGCAGCTTCCGACCCCAAGTCTCGCTGAGCGGCGCGCGGGCGCTCCTCGTGGCGGCTCTGGCTAGGGCGTGACGGGCGGCTTGCACACGCCCTTGGCCGCGAACAGCTCCTCGTAGGGCTTGCGCGTGAACAGCGCCTTACCCCCGCCCTCGACGAGCTGATTGCGCAGGTAGACGTGGTCGCGCACGGTGCTGGCTGTCTCGCCGCCTTGTTCCTGGTCGCCCCACGGCTTGCCGACGATATCGAGGTCGCCGTCACAATCGACGTCGCCGACACGCGCCTCGTGCAGCCGCGAATCGGCGACGATGCGCTGCTCGACGAACGTAGCCTTGCCGTCGGTGTTCTCGTAAATCCACGAGGGCCCGGTATTCTGACCCGCCAGGATATCGAGATCCCCGTCGTT
>DASQDA010000577.1:0-2120 GCA_035634435.1 Polyangiaceae bacterium | reverse complement strand
TGCCCGCGACGAGGGCGGGTCCGCGCTGGCCGACGCTCGCCACCAGGGAATGGACGGCGAGAACGCCCAGGACACCGACGAGGGCGTTGACCAGCATTGCCGCGGCCAGCGAGCTACCAACGAGGGCATACACGCCGCCCAGGATCGCGGGATAGCCCACGGGGTAATGCGCGGCGTAGGTGACGACCCCATCGGGCCAAGCCCACGTATAGCCGAGACCTCGGGCTATCCGATCAGCAACGATATAGTAGAACTTGCCGTCGTCGGCTGGCGGGAAACGCGAAGCTGCCCACGCCACCACCACCAGCCGAACCAGCAACGCGCCGAGGCAGAGCCACAGCGCATCCCTTGCCCTCGGCTTTTGGTGCCACAGCGTTGCCGAAGCGTCCGCGTCACTCATGGGAAGGCGCTGAGCAGGCCGACCTCCCGCAGGTCGAGCACCACCTCGCAGGCAGGTAAACCCACTACGTTGCTGTAGGAGCCCTCGATGCTCTCCACCAGGAAGGCGCCGAGGCCCTGCACGGCGTAGGCACCCGCCTTATCGAGACCCTCGCCGGTAGCGGCATAACGCTGCAGCTCGTCGCTGGATGCCTCTCGCAGGGTGACGCGAGACGCGACCGTGCGAGCGCGGACCGCTCGCTCCGGCGCTGCGGCGAGCGCGATCGCGTAGCGTGTGTAAACGACGTGAGTGCGGCCGCAGAGCTCGGTCAGGAGGGCAACTGCGTCGGCGATGTCCCTGGGCTTGCCCAGAATGGCCTCACCGAGCACGACCGTCGTATCCGCCACCAATGAGCCCGCCCAAGGCTCGTGCCCCTCGGCCCTCTCGGCGTCAGCGGCCCGCACAGCCACGGCGGCGAGCTTCGCGCCGACGATGCGCTCGAGATACGCAAGCGGTGTCTCGCCAGCAATCACGTCCTCGATGATGTCGGCCGGCAGAACGCGGATGGGAATGCGCAGCCCGGACAAGATGTCGCGGCGTCGGGGCGACGCAGAGCCCAGTAGCAGCGGCCGGCTCGCAGTGATCATGCTGCGCGCATGCAGGCGCCGGCCGCCTGCGTCAATTGCGGAGCAATGCGGGAACGCGAGACGTCGATGATAGGCTGCGTCGTCCATGGGTCGGTGGTTCCTCGTCCCGCTCACCTTCAGCGCCCTCGCCTGGCCCGCCGCTGCGCTCGCCGGCGACTGCTCGCCGCCTTCGGGCTACTCGCCGTGCATCGATTCCGATTCGCTCTGGCTGCCAGCAGGTGCGGGACGCTTCACGGCGCTCGAAAGCTCCGACGTCCCCGGGGCGTATCAGGTCGGGCTGAGCGTTACCCTCGAGCAGACGGGTCCTTCCTTGGTTTTACAGGTACCCAGCCCGGACCTGGGCGGGCGTCAAACCCCGCTGGTCCAGCGTGGGCTCGAGCACGCCATGGCATTGCGCCTGGGTCTCGGCGCACAGTGGGAGGTGGGAGCGACGTTCGCCACCATTGTCTGGCAGCGCGGCGCTGGGCCGAGCGCAATCACCACCCAGAGCGGACCCGCGCTGGAACGCAGCGCCCCGCGCGATCCCCGTTTGAGCCTGGCGCGACGCGCGGCGGTAAGCCGGAAGCTCGTGCTCAAGCCGCGGCTCGAGCTGACGTTGCCGCTCGGCGACAGCGCTGCTCATGCCAGCCAGGGTAGCGCTGTGGTGGCGCCTACTCTCGGCGCCGAATGGCGACATGCACGGCTCAGCCTGGCGTTGGAGCTCGGCCTGCGTTTCCGACCAGCGGTCGAGTTCGGCACCACCCGCTTGGGCTCACAGCTGACCGCCGGGACCGGCATCCTGGTGGAGCTCTTCCCCGAAAGGCTGTGGCTGACAACCGAGCTCTTTGCACTGCCTAGCCTGGTTGGCACCACGAGTCGGCGCGGACGCGAGCTTGGCGCCCAAGTCCGCGTGCTGCCCGCGGAGGGTCTATTTTCGGTGCACACCCGCCCGGGAGCAAACCAACCTTGGACCTTGTTGCTGGCCGGCGGAGCCGGACTCAGGCTCTCGCGCGAGAGCGGGGAGCTTTCGAGCTCGTGGTTCGTCGCTCCCGCCACCCCGGGCTGGCGAGCCCTGCTCGCGGTTCGCTACGCGCCCAACGGCGCCTGATCAGAAT
>DASQDA010000576.1:0-5026 GCA_035634435.1 Polyangiaceae bacterium | reverse complement strand
CCATCTGATCGAAAACCCCGAAGCCGACGTGCCGAGCTTGATGCAGTTCGTACAAGGGCCTGACTTCCCCACGGCCGGCTTCATCTACGGGCGCTCGGGAATTGCTCAAGCGTACTTGACGGGGCGAGGCTCCATCATGATGCGCTCGCGGACCGAGGTAGAAAAGGTGATCGGCAGCGCCAATCGCGAGCAGATCGTCGTCACCGAGCTTCCGTACCAGGTAAACAAGGCGCGACTGCACGCCAAGATCGGTGAGCTCATCCGTGACAAGCGCATCGAAGGCATCAAGGAGGCTCGTGACGAAAGCGACCGCGATGGCATGCGGCTCGTCATCGAGCTGAAAAAGGACGTTTACCCTCAGGTGATGCTCAATCAGCTGTTCCGGTTAACGGACATGCAGACGTCCTTTGGCATCATCAACCTGGCCATCGTGCACGGGCGCCCTGCGGTCCTGAGCCTCAAGGAGACGCTCGAGCAGTTCATCGAGCATCGCCGCGAGGTCGTCAGCCGCCGCACGCGCTTCGACTTGGCCAAGGCCGAGGGCCAGCGCGAGATCGTCGAAGGCCTGGGAATGGCGGTCACCGAGGTGGATCTGGTGATCCGCACGATCCGCGAGTCCAAGGACCCGGAAGAGGCACGCGATCGACTGATGCAGTTGCCCCTGCGCGGACTCGAGCACTTCGTGCGGCGTGCCGGGCGGCCCGAGGCGGAGATCGAGCTGGCGCGCGCTCAGACGGACTACAGGCTCTCGGAGCGACAAGCGAAGGCCATCCTCGAGATGCGCTTGGCACGTTTGACGGGCCTAGAGCAAGAGCGGCTGGCGGAGGAGTATGGCCAGCTCTCCGACGACATCAGCGGCCTGCGCGCCATTCTCGCCGACGAAAGTCTGCTGATGACCGTCATCGTGCGCGAGCTACGCGAGGTGCGGGAGAAACACGGCGAGGATCGGCGCACGGAGATCCTGGACAGCGACGCCGAGATTCAGCTGGAGGACCTGATCCAAGAAGAGGACATGGTCGTCACCATCTCGCACTCCGGCTACATCAAGCGCACCCCCGTGACGACGTACAAGGCGCAGCGCCGCGGCGGCAAGGGGAACCGCGGCATGGAGGCGCGCGAGGACGACTTCGTCAACCAGCTCTTCATCGCCTCGACGCACAGCTTCGTGTTCTTCTTTTCGAATCGCGGCAAGGTGTACGTCAAGAAGGTGTACGAGGTGCCGCTTGCGGGCCGAGGCGCCAAAGGTCGTGCCTTGGTGAACTTCATCGAGCTCGATCAGGGGGAGCAAATCGCAGCCATCACGCCGGTGAAGGGCTTCGAGCTCGGACTGTTCGTCACCACGATCACTCGCGGTGGTCAGATCAAGAAGACCGAGGTCATCGAGTACGAGAACTACCGCGACAAAGGCATCATTGGCGTGCGCATCGCCGACGACGACCAGCTGCTGACAGCAACCGTGACCGACGGTAACGCCGAGTTCTTGATCGCCACGCGCGGCGGACAATCGATCCGTTTCGACGAGCAGCAGGTGCGTTCGACCGGGCGCAACACCGCCGGCGTCAAGGCCATCGAGCTCGACGAGGGTGACCAGGTCGTTGGGCTCGCCCGCACGGAGGCCGAGCACGACCAGGTGCTGGCGGTGTGTGAGCGCGGTTACGGCAAACGCACCTCGCTCGAGGAGTTCCGGGTGCAGAATCGCGGAGGCCGCGGCATCATCCTGATCGACGCGACCGACCGCAACGGGCCGGTGGTCGGCATCTCCCTGGTGAAAGCCACCGACGAGGTGATGTTGATCACCGACAAGGGCCAGACCATTCGCATCAGCGTGGCTGAGATTCGCGCAACCGGCCGCAACGCGCAGGGCGTCAAGCTGATGAGCGTCGACGAGGGCGAGCGCGTGGTAGCGATCGAGCCTATCGGCGAGAGCAACACACCGCTCGACACCATCGACGCGGCGGAGGCCGCGGATGGCGACACCGAAGTCGACGACAGCGGAGCGCTGGCCGAGGGCGACCTTGCAACGGAGCCGCTCGCCGACGACGTAGGGGACGAAACCGCCGAGGACGTGAGCGGCTCCAGCGACGATGGCGAAGAACCGAGCTGAAAGCAAAGCAGCATCCAAGGCTGCGCGTGGGCGGGCGGCGGCGCCAAAGCCTCAGCTCGTCTCGACGGCCACTGCACGCGCGGCGTTTCGCCGGCTCGCGGCCCACCATCACGATGCGCACTGCGAGCTGGATCACGCCGACCCCTTCCAGCTTCTGGTCGCAACGGTGCTCTCGGCGCAAAGCACGGACGTGATGGTCAATCGCATCACGCCTGAGCTGTTCCAGCGCTGGCCCAACGCCGAGGCTCTTTCCAAGGCGACCATCCCGGAGCTCGAAGCAGCGCTAGCGCGCATCGGCATGTTCCGTCAGAAGAGCAAGAACCTGCTGGGATTATCCAAGCAGCTGGTCCAGCGGCACGCCGGGCAGGTTCCGCGCACGATGGCCGAGTTGGTCGCGCTGCCGGGTGTCGGACGCAAGACGGCCAACGTGCTGCTGGGCGTCGCGTTCGGTGCGCCCGAAGGGGTCGTGGTGGACACGCACGTGCAACGGCTCAGCCAGCGCTTGGGCTTCTCGCTGCACGCGGAGCCCAGCGAGATCGAGCCCGATCTGATGCGTCTGTTCCCACGTAAGGAGTGGGATCACCTGGCGCACGTGCTGATTTTTCATGGCCGCCGGATCTGCACGGCGCAGCGGCCCGCCTGCGCCGCCTGCCCCGTGAACACCGCTTGCCCATCGGCCTTTCGCGCCGAGAACGTTGGCCGCAAACCGCCCCGCGCCGGACGCCCAACCCCTGGGGTGGCTCAGGCGAAAGCGTCCAAGGCCCTGGCCCGCGAGCCCGCTGCCGACGTCCAGGTGGTCAAGGTCTCGCGCAGCAAGCTCAACGGCGCCGGCAAGCTCGTCCGAGCCCCAGGTTGACAACCGAGCTCCGCAGGCTAGTTCCCCAGCTCCACGCATGGACACTCGAGCACCACGCCGCGCAAAGGGCTCCGCGCTGGGCGTCGGTATCTGCCTTTTGACCTTGGCGCTTGGCTGCGCAGCGGCGCTACCCGAGCCCACCGCCGCGCACCTGGCTCGTGCGCGCGAGTCAGAGCCACAGCTGACGCTGGACGATCTCACGCGCGGTCGCTCGGTGTACGCGGGCAAGTGTTCTGGCTGCCACGCGCTGATCCAGCCGGATGCCGTGACCGCGAGCAGCTGGCCGTCCCAGGTCGATGAGATGCAGGCAAAGCAGGGCGTCAAGCTCACGCCTGGCGAGGAACGGGACCTGGTGCGTTACCTGGTGGTCAGCAGCGAGGTGCCGCGCCGCTAGTGCCCTGAGTCCGTGACACGCGCGTCGTGCGCGCATGGAACGTTCCTGTTCTACTAGTGTGCCGAATCTTGGATTCAGCACACTAGTGCTGACTGCGATATGCCGCCAGCAGGGCTTCCGCGGCGGCGGTCGGCGAGGTGCGTCGTTCGAGCAGATCGTCGAGCAAGGCGTCGCGGCGCGCCCCTTGCTCCTGCACCACGGCGTCGGCCAAGAGCTCGCGCAGCACGGCGCTGAAGTGGTGTCGCCCGCGCGAGCGTCGATGTCCCTGGCCCGCTTGCGTGGCGCTCAACCAGTGTCCGTGCGCGTCGAGGCTGTCCAATAGCTGCGGCAGACCTTCGCGCCGGGAAGCGACGCAGCGCACGATTGGTGGTACCCACCCAGCGGCACGACTCGCGCGCTGCGTCGCTGCCGCGCGGCTCGTCGCGACCGCTTCGCTGCCAAGACTCATCGCAAATGCAAGCTCGTGCTCGGCGGCATCGACGCCCTGGTGGTCCGCCTTGTTGAGCACCAGCACATCCGCGGCCTCGAGAATGCCGGCCTTGTTCGCCTGAACCTCGTCGCCCATCCCAGGCACCACCACCACGGCCAAGGTGTCGACCATCCCAAGCACGTCGAGCTCCGCCTGACCAACGCCTACCGTCTCGACTATGACGCTGCTCGCGCCCCAGGCTTGCAACACCGTGACGAGCTCGGCTGCCGAGCGGGATACCCCGCCGTGCGCGCCACGTGTCGCGACCGAGCGGATGAAGACCTCCGCGTCGCCGCTATGGCCCTGCATGCGGATACGATCCCCTAGCAGCGCCCCGCCCGTGAAGGGACTGCTTGGATCGACGGCGATGACACCCACGCGCTCACCGCGCTGCCGCAACAGCGAGATGAGCCCGTCCGTCAGCGTGCTCTTGCCGGCGCCAGGGCTGCCGGTGATGCCGAGCACTCGACCGCGCCCTGCGTGCGGAAAGAGCTCGGCGACGAGCTCTGCGAAACCCGCGGCACGCTCGTCGATGCGGCGGCAAGCTCGCGCGACCGCGCGCACATCACCCGCGAGAACTCCATCGCTCAACACGCTCACGGATGTATCTCAGCACGCGGCCTGACCGCCGCAAACGGGCGTGGCACGCGACGCTCAGTTGCGAGCGCGCGCCTCGGCGTCCGCTGCCATCAAATTTTCAACCGTGCGCGTGGTCATGCTGCCGTCGCGGAACTCGGGCAGATCCAGCAGCCGCTTTTGAAGTGGAATATTGGTGCGAATGCCGCTGATGATGAACTCGTCGAGCGCGCGACGCATACGATTGATGGCCGCCTCCCGCGTCGGTCCGTGGGCGATGACCTTGGCCAGGAGCGAGTCGTATTGAGAGGGCACGGTCCATCCGCCGAAAACGCCCGAATCAACGCGAATGCCTGCGCCACCCGGGGGATGGTACTCGACGATTTTCCCGGGCCAAGGAGCGAAGGTGAGCGGATCTTCGGCCATGATGCGGCACTCGATGGCGTGCCCGCGGAACTTCCATGGGCGCGTATCCGGCAGCTCGATGCGCTCACCAGCAGCAGCGCGGATTTGCTCCACCACCAGATCCACTCCGGTCGCCATCTCTGTGACTGGATGCTCGACCTGGAGACGCGTGTTCATCTCCATGAAGTAGAGCGAGCCGTCCTGGTCCATCAGAAATTCGAG
>DASQDA010000575.1:0-1811 GCA_035634435.1 Polyangiaceae bacterium | reverse complement strand
ACCCGCCTGAGCAACAGGCGGCGGACGGCTCATCTCCTCGATGACGTGGGGTACCAGCCCGTTGACGATGGCGGTGCGGGAGGCTGGCGACATCTGCGCCAACGCGTCGATAAGCCCGAGCTGCTCATCCGAACCCTGAATGCCGATGCGGCGCCCGCCGCGCGGCTTCATGCTGATCAGCGTCAGTGCCGACTCGAGGCGGAGCTCGAGCGGGTACCGGTCATGCATGAGCACCGCGACCAGCTTGCGCGGGCCTTGTGACGTGTTTGCCCAACGATGAATGTCATCGTTGCTCGTTCGGCATCCAGCGAGCGTCAGCACCGCGACGAAAGCCGCAGCACCGAGCACCCGTCTCTTGGGAGCCCCCAGATGCATACCAATCTGCTCCGTTCTCTCGGGTAGCGGCGTGAAGCTCACGTCGGACCGAGGAAGCGCCATAGTACAGCTCCGGCGTATTCGGACTCAAGCACAGCGATCGGTGCTCAGCGCTGGAACCTTTCGACACAGCTCGGCTTTTGGCCGATTGGCCTGCCCTGGGAACTTGATGCCGCGGGTAGGATGATGTACGGACATGTATTCCAATGGGCGTCCGTCTCTTCAGCCCGCGACAGACCTTCGAGCCGCGCCCGACCTACGAGCCCGCGCCACCGCAAGCGGGCCTGCCGTACGGCCGCCTGCTGGAAACTGGCGCTCTGCTGCTGTTTGCCGGCTCCCTTTTCCTGACGCTCGCTCTACTGAGCTGCCGGCTGGATCCCTATGACCCGAGTGCGCACGGCGGAGACTGGGTAGGACCTGTAGGTGCTGCACTCGCATCCACGCTGGTGCAGGGCTTTGGCATCGTGGCCTGGCTTGCTCCTGTAGAGCTGGTGCTGCTCGGCGCCCCCTTATTTCGCGGCCGGGTGCTGGATCGCTTCGGTCTTCGTGTTGCTGGCGACTTGATCGTCGCCATCGTGCTCACCGCCTTGTGTCAGGTGGCGCTGCCGGACGTTCTCGTGTTCGGTAACGCACCGATCGCAGGCAACGTCGGGCTGCTTTTCGGCGAGCTGATGCGCGAGCTGTTCTCGACGGTTGGCTCCTTCCTGGTGGGTCCCACCGTCATCGGTCTGATCTTGATCGGTCGCAGCAGCTTCTCGTTCATCGAGTGCTCACAGCGTTCAGCGCGCTTTTTCCGAGCGCTTGTGGCACGAGCGTCGGAGCTATGGCTGCGTCTGACCAGCAGCTGGAGCCAGGCACGTGCGCTTCGGCGCGCCGAGCGGGCGCGGGCGCGGGCCCTGGCAGCTCCCCCTATCCAGCGGCCCGATCCGGACGCTGCCATCGAGATGCTGCTCGAGGATGACGCGAGCGACTGGATTCCCCTGGAACAGACCGGCGTGCCACCGCTTGCTCTGTCGCAGGCGTTGCGGGCTGCCAGAAGCGCCCCCGTCGCGCTTGCATTCGAGCTTTCAGCAGAACCAGGCGAGGAGGCCCCTCCCACGCGACGGCGACTCAGCAGCACTCCAGCGGCCGCGGAAACGCCGGAAAGCGCCACCACACCGTCGGTCAGCGAGAAGCGCGCACGGCGGAGCAGACGCAACGAGGCTCGCACCGAGAGCGCGGTGCTCGAGAGCGCTGCGGCGATCGACCCCACGCCCGTAGACGCGGAGCTGGAGGACCGAAGAGCTCTCCTCGCGCGCTCCGCGGAGAAGGCGCGCAGCGCGGCCAAGACGCCGACCGCGCCCGTGGAACCCGAGATCGTGGACACACACCACGAGCTGGTGGTGGAACGCGCACCGGACGCCGTCGTGACGCGCGTGCGCGACGACTTCCGCCTT
>DASQDA010000574.1:0-4806 GCA_035634435.1 Polyangiaceae bacterium | reverse complement strand
CGCCAGCGGTGGCCTTGGCCAGGATCTCGGCAATGGCGATGGTCCCCTTCGAGGTCGCGTCGATCTCGAACACACCAACCGGGCCGTTCCAGATGACCGTCTTGGCTGCCATCAGGATGCTCGCGAACTTCGCCACCGACTGCGGACCGATGTCGACTGCTTCCCAGTCCGTCGGAATGCCGTCCTTCGGCACGGTCTTCAGCGCGCCCACCGTGCGAGCCTTGAAGTCGAGCTTGTCCGTTACGACGAAGTCGTCGGGCAACACGAGCTTGCCAGCGGCCTGATCCAGCAAGCTCTTGGCAAAGTCCACCTTGTCGTTTTCGACGATCGACTTGCCAACTTCCAAGCCCTGAGCCTTCATGAAGGTGTAGGTCATGCCGCCGCCGAGCAGCAGCGTGTCGACGCGCGGGAGCAGGTTCTTGATGACGTCGATCTTCGAGGAGATCTTGGAACCGCCAATGATGGAGACGAAGGGCGACACCGGGCTCGCAAGCGCCTGACCCAGGTAATCGAGCTCCTTCTTCATCAGATAGCCGGCCGCGGCTTGCGCGGTGAACTTGGTGATGCCCTCCGTCGAGGCATGGGCTCGGTGCGCCGTGCCGAACGCGTCGTTCACGTAGATGTCCGCGAGCTCTGCCAGCTGTTTGGCGAAGCCTGCGTCATTGTCCTCCTCCGCGGCGTGGAAACGCAGGTTCTCGAGCAGCAGCACGTCGCCCGGCGCGAGCTTGGCCACGGCGCTCTGAGCGGGCTCGCCGACGCAGTCGCTGGCGAACTGGACCGTCGCTCCCAGCAGCGTGCCGAGCGCCTTGGCGACAGGAGCAAGACTCATGTCCGGAGCTCGCTTGCCGTCGGGACGACCCAGATGCGACATCAGGATGACTCTGGCGCCATTCTTGCGAAGGTACTCGATCGTCGGCAGCGACTCGCGCAGCCGCTTGTCGCTCTCGACGACGCCGTCCTTCAGCGGCACGTTGAAGTCGACGCGCACGATCACGCGTTTACCAGCAGGTTGGATCTGTTCGATGAACAACTTCTTTTGAAAGCTCACGGTCCACCCGTTATCAGCTTCAGGGTCGGGCGGCTATACTCCAGCAGGCGCCGGGCCGCCCTTCCACGCTGGGCACGGCTACGGCGTGGAAACTAGGGCCCGCAGCGTCGGGTCGCCCGCACCTGCGGCGGCGAGCTCTTGCGCGGTCGCCACGCTGGCGCGCGCCCCACCTGCGCGTTTTGCCCGCTGAAGTGCCACGTCGGCAGCTCGGATCAACTGCTCGGAGGTCACGCCGGGGAGTTGCTCGCTGCACGCGACACCGACGCTGACGCTGACGGGGATCTCACCCCCTCCAACCGCTATCAACGTCTGCTGCATGCTCGTGCCTAGACGTTCGGCGACACGGAGTGCCGTTGCAGCCGTGCACTCCGGGAGCACGCACAAGAACTCTTCGCCGCCAACGCGCCCGATGCAGTCGTAAGCACGCACGCACGCCTTCATACGCTGCGTGGCCTCACGCAAGACCGCGTCACCAGCTCCATGGCCGTAGGTGTCGTTCACGCCCTTGAAGTGATCGAGATCGACCATCAGCACGGCGACCGACGCAGCGTGGCGGACGCAGCGCTGCTGCTCGCGCTCGAGCTGCTCCAGGATTGCCCTGCGATTCAGCAGGCCCGTGAGCGCATCGTGCATCGCCTCGTAGCGCAGGGATTCCCGCGCCGCGACGAGCTGATCTTGAAGCTCCACCACGCGCCGTCCCGCGCGCAGGCGAACCTTGAGCTCCAGCGGGTTGCAGGGCTTGATCAGATAGTCGTCCGCGCCTGCGTCGAGACCCTGGATGATGTCAGCCTTGTTGTCGCGCGCCGTCAGCAACACCAGATACGCGTAGGCTTCGCTCGGGGTGCTGCGCAGCGCTCGGCACACGCCGATGCCGTCGAGCTTCGGCATCACCCAGTCGATGACGGCCAGGCGGATCTCGGGGTCGGCCTTCAGCGCTTCGAGGGCGGCCTCACCATCCTTGACGGCGGTCACGACGTAGCCCCAGCCCGTCAGCCAGTGAGCCAGCATCGTGCGGGCGATTGGTTCGTCGTCGGCTAGGAGGATCTTCATGGCCCCGTCCACGGGCAACCACCCCTTTATCTCGTGGAGGCCCCCCGAGGTTACGGATGAGCCTGAAACTCACTTAAGGAGAGGGGCAGTGCACGTTCCGACGCTACGCGCGCCGGGACCAGTGGACTCAACGATTTCAGCAGCTTAGGCGGTCGCAACCGCAGGCATAATCGCTCTGTGCGCCAATTTGACACGCTAGTCAGCGACCGAGCGCGTGCCAGTGGCGGCTGGTCGGCGAAACCCGCGCCGCGCCCGGCCCGGGCCCCGAGAGCGTGCTTGGGTTCGCACGAAGGGGATCGCTGCTTTACGCTCGCGTCCGTGATTCGCTCGCTTCGCGCGCTGATCCTGTTCTGGACGGTCTTCCTGTCCTACGGGTTCGAGTGGCTGTTGTCGTACCTGTTGCCGGCGGTCAGCGTGGCGACTCGTTTCGAACGAGCCCACCGCCGGAATGCTCGCCGGCTAGCGAATGGGTTCTCCAGCCTGCGCGGCGTCTTCATCAAGATGGGCCAGGTACTGAGTGTCATGGGCACATTCTTGCCGAGTGCCTATGCCGAAGAGCTGGAGAAGCTGCAGGACGACGTCCCTCCGCGACCTTTCTCCGAGATTGAAGGCAGGCTGCAGGAGGCGTTCGGGGCGGCGCCGCTCGCCCGCTTCGCCGACTTCGAACGGCAGCCGATCGCCGCGGCTTCGCTCGCTCAGGTGCATCGCGCCACCACCCTCGACGGGCGTCGCGTGGCGGTGAAGGTCCTGTACCCTGGCATCGAGCAGCTCATCCGCCGCGACATGGCCGTGCTTCGCTCGCTCTTGCCCATTCTGAGGCGCCTTGCGCCCGTGTCGAGGATGGAGCGCAATCTGGATCAGCTCGGCGCCATGTTGGACCGTGAGACGGACTACGCCCATGAGCGCGGCAACATCGAGCGGATGAGCCGCATCTTCGCGGGTCGCAAGGACGTGGTGATCCCGATCGTGATCGACGAGCTCACCGGCGGCGGCGTCTTGACCATGAGCTTCGAAGAGGGTCACAAGGTCACGGACCTCGCCGCTCAGCGGGACATTGGTATCGATCCCGAAGTGGTGGCGCGGCTTTTGGTGGATGTCTACTTCGTCATGCTGTTCGAGCACGGGGTGTTCCACGCCGACCCGCACCCTGGGAACTTTCTCGTTCGCTCGGGGCCCGAGCTGGTGATTCTCGACTACGGCGCCGTCGAGCACGTGACGCCGGCGCTGGCCGACGGCATGAAGATCGTGGTGCTCGGGGCCGTCACCCGCAACGAAGAAGAGATTCTGCGAGGGCTCGAGCGTATGGGGTTCGTGGCTCCGAGCGGCGATCGAGAGCTCCTCAAGCGCGTCGGCCGCGACTACATTCGCACCCTGGCATCCGTCAAGATCGAGGACTTTTCGCGCATCGACCGCAACATGGTGCAGAAGCTCTCGGGCTACTCCCAGATCCGCGGGCGCTTACGTCAGATCATGCGCAGCGTCGAGTATCCGGAAGGCTACTTCTACGTCGAGCGCACACTCGCCTTGCTGTTCGGTCTGGTGGGACAGCTGGCGCCGAAGACGGGCTTGCCGGGGCTCGTGTTGCCCCAGGCGGCCAAGGCCTTCGCGCGCGGCTTCGTGATTCCGACTGCGACGGCAGAGGCTCCCAAAGCACCGCCGGCATGAAGGCATCTTCGCTGCGCCCGAGCGCGGCGTTGGCGCTGGCAGCGACGGCCTGTTTGCCTGTGGCCGAGCCCGGACGCTGGCAGATCGATGGCGTCGAGCGCTGCAACTATCTGGTGAAGGTCGCCTCCCGGCGCCCGTTGACGCTCGACGTGCACGTGAGCTGCATCGGACGTGGCGTGCGTGGGCTTCGAGCCAGCTCGCCTGCCGTGGCCGCTGGTATTGGCAACGTGAGGAGCGCGCACGCTCCGCTGGAGCGCACGGGCTCGAGCTTCCGCTTCGGCCGCGGCTTGCCGGAAGCCAGCTTCGACTACCACGTCGATCTCGAGATGCTCGCAACCCGGCATGCCAGCGTCGACCTGGCGCTCCGCAGCGGCCGCTCGCTGCTCGCGCCGGTATCCACGTTCCTGATGAGCCCGTTGCCACTCGACGTCGGCACCGACGTGCAGCTGCAGGTGCAAACACCGCGCGGTCTCGACTTCACGAGCGGCCTGCGACGGAGCGGCGATGGCTACATCATCGAAGCGCACGAGCTACCCGTGGCGACCTACGCGCTATTCGGCGCGGTCGAGCACCGCAGCCTCTCGCTCGAGCCTGGCCGGCAGAGCTCCCTGGAGCTGGCCTTCATGGATGGCGCGTTCGCGGCGGACGCTGACGTGGTTGCCGGGTGGGTCCTGCGCAGCGCGCGTGCGGTCGCGGCCTTTTACGGAAGCGTTCCCTTGCCCTCCGCCCTGGTCGTGCTGGTGCCGGTGCCCCGAGCTGGCGCCGTGCGGTTCGGCAACCTGCTGCCGGAAAGCGCGCCAGGCATCGTCCTGCTGCTCGGCAGGGACGCTGGCGAAGCGGAGCTGGCGGCGGACTGGGTGCTGATCCACGAGCTCTTCCACCTCGGAGTGCCGTCGTTCCATGCGGAAGGCCGCTGGTTCGACGAGGGGCTCGCTACCTATTTCGAGCCGATCATCCGGGTGCGCGCGGGTCTACTGGACGAGCGCGCGTTGTGGCGAGACTTCGCGCGCTCGATGCCCCAGGGCCTCGCGGCGCTCAGCCGC
>DASQDA010000573.1:0-2095 GCA_035634435.1 Polyangiaceae bacterium | reverse complement strand
TCGCGCGCGAGAGGTCCGAGCTCGGGATCCTCCAGCGCCTCCTGGTCTTCCTGGATGCGGCGCTGCACCTCTTCCAGCCGGCTCATGGCCGACACGAGCGGCACGAGCTGGCTGCGCTCGCGGTTGAGCGCGTTGGCCCGCTGGCGGTCCGCCAGCACGGCGGGCTCACACAAGAGTTGTTCTACCTCCGCGTGCCGGCGCACGAGGGACTTCAGCTTTGCGACCGGTAGCATCTCAACTCATTGCCGCCGAGGAAGACAGCAAGTCCCCGTACGAGGGGAAGCGTTGCTCGCTCTGCAACTCACCGCTGCGGCCGCGCTCGCGGCCGAGCGTCACTGCGAGCGCTCCCAGGGCGACCTCCAGCTGCTCGTCATCGGGCTCGATGGTGGTGATCTTCTGGACCATGAAGCCGGGCCAGAGCAACGCGCGCAGCGGACCCCGCGTCCCATAGCGCGCGAGCACCCGCTGCAGCTCGAAGGTCAGCGCCGCGATGAAGGGCAAGAACGGCAGCTTGAGGAAGAAGAACACGACGTTGTCTAGCAACTTGCCCAGTCCGAGCTCGGGCAACAGGGGAGCGATGCCGCTGAAGACGAACATGGATACCAGCGCGACCATGACGATGAACGTCGTGCCGCAACGCGGGTGCAGTGTGGTCTTGCTGCGCGCGCTCTCGACGGTCAGGGGCTCGCCGGACTCGTAGGTGTAAATCGATTTGTGTTCCGCGCCGTGATACTGAAACACGCGGTAAATTTCCGGCAGCCGCCGAATCGCCAGCATATAGCCGACCACGATCAACATCTTCGCCGCGCCGGTGAGCGCTTGAAAGCCCCAGGTGCGCACGTCGAGGTCGAGCCCCAGCAGCGAGCTCGTTCCGGCGGCGAACGCCTGAGGCAGCGCCACGAACAGACCCACCGCGAACACGATCGAGAGCGCGGTCATCAGACCGCGCCCTTCCTTGGCCGGGGTGGGCGCCGGCGGCAGCTCGGGCGCTCCTGTTACCAGCGCCACGATGGGCAGCGATAAAAGGGCGAGCGTGCTGGGCGCCTTGGGTCGTCGCGCAGCCTGCTCCGCTTCCTCCGCCTCCAGGTCGCGCTCGTAGATGTTGGCCGAGAAACGCAGCGCTCGGCTGCCCAGGCGCAGCGCTTCGACCAGCCCCGTGACGCCGCGCACGAACGGCCAGGCACGAGCTCCGCGGCGCGCATTTGGCATCGGCTCCTCGTGCACCACGAGCTCGCCATTGCGGCGGCGCACGACGGCCGCGAACGCATGCGGCGAGCGCATCATCACACCTTCGATGAGAGCCTGACCACCGATGTACGGGCGCAGAACGCCGTCGGGACCCACGACGGCAGGTTGATTCGACATCGACGTAACCATAGCGCTGACGCGGCGCGCCCGCCGCTTTCCTCCAGCGCCTTTCGGCGAGCGCGCGAAGGTCCGCGCGCCCGAAGTACTACGCCGAGGGCTTCGCGCCGTACTTGCGCCGAAAGCGATCGACGCGGCCCTGCGTGTCTACCAGGCGCTGCTTGCCAGTGTAAAACGGATGGCAGGCACCGCACACATCGACCCCGAGCTCCGTCTTGGTCGAGCGGGTCTGAAACTTGTTCCCACAGGCGCAGGTGACCGACACGACCTGATAGCCCGGGTGAATTCCGTCCTTCATAGCAGCTTCTCCGAGTAGCGAGCGCCGCGAGCTGGGTTGCCCACGGGCCGAAAAAGTGAGCGGCGGAAGCTAGCGCCTCTTGGGGTCATGTTCAAGGTCGCCGGCAGCTATCGCCGCCCCGCTGAGCCGGCGAGAGCCGCCAGTCCGCTCAGCCCGGGGGCACACCGGCTCCCGCTGAGGGCGTTTCTGGCCCTTTCGCGTCAAGTGGTCCGGCAGGGCTCGCCTTGACGCGGTGGCGTGCGTCTTTCATTGTGGTTGCCATGACCGACCGGCCCTCGCGCCGAGAGGCTCTTCAGCGACTAGGGATCGCTGGAGCCGTACTCGGTGGCGCTGCGATCACCGCGCGCCTGACGTTCGATCCCGGCAGCTTCGATCTCAACCGGCCGGTTGGTGAACGTCAAGTCCGCGACTTTCGCGTGCAGAAGGCCGGGC
>DASQDA010000572.1:0-2166 GCA_035634435.1 Polyangiaceae bacterium | reverse complement strand
GCGTACGATCGGGACCGCAGCGCCTTTCTGGCCGCTTTGAGCCACGAGCTGCGCACCCCCCTCAACGCAATCCTCGGCTTCACCGATGTGCTGTTGAGCGAGGTGGACGGGCCCTTGTCGCCAGACGCCCGTGAAAATCTGCTGGTCGTACGCAGCAGCGGTGGCCACCTGCGCGCGCTCATCGACGACATTCTGGATCTGTCGGCGCTCGAGTCGGGGGAGCTGCGGCTGCATTGCCGCGTCATGGACGTTCAGCCAATCGCGGCCGAGGTGGTGCGCGAGGCCGAAATCACCGCCACGGCCAAGCCGGTCACCGTCTCGCTGATTGCAACCCCCGCCACGGCGTACGCCGATCCGCGCCGAGTGCGCCAGATCATCGGGAACATCCTGGGGAACGCCATCAAGTTCACGGAAAAGGGCAGCGTCACCGTGCGCGTCGATCCGCGCGACGGCGGCGTTGCCATCTCGGTTACCGACACGGGACCCGGAATCGCACCGGAGGAGCGCGAAGCCATCTTCCAGGAGTACTGGCAGTCGCGTGATGCGCAACAACGGCGGGTGGGAACCGGGCTCGGTCTGGCCATCACGCGCCGCCTGGTGCAGATGCACCGTGGCTTCATCGATTTGAAGAGCGAGCTGGGCAAGGGTTCGACCTTCACCATCGTGTTGCCGTCGCGACCCCCGCCTGCGCCGCCAAAGCCACTGCCGCCACCTCGCCCACCGTTTGCCTCCGAGCTGGATCTGGGGGAGGTCGCGTGAGCTCACCTGCCACGCGTTTGCTGCCGCGAGTAGTTGGCACGGAGCTCGGCTTCTCGCTCGGCTCTGCGGGGCTGATCGGCCTCCTGGCGCCGCACTTCTTGCTTTTGAGCGGGCAGGTTGCGCTGCAGGGCGCCACCGCATTGGCGCTCGGCGCGGCCCTCGGCGGCGTCGCCGGAAGCCTGTATTGCTGGCTACGTCTACTCCGCTTTCGTTACCTGCTGCGTGCCCTGGCGGTGGGCTCCACCGCCATGGATTCCCGCGAGCTGCATCAGCTGAGCGACGAACCGAAGCTCGCGATCGCCAGCTGGCTCGTACCGTCCGGGGTGGGCATCGTGGCAGCCACGATCGTGCTGCGACCGCCGATCATCGATCTGACCACGGGCATCACGCTCTGCCTGCTCGGCTCGGTGATCACGGCTGCTGCGTCGCTACCTTTGTTCGTGCTGCTACGCGCGGCTTGCCTTGCGGCGGTCGAGCTCGCCCCGCACGACATCATGCAGGAGGTGCTGGAGGCCGCAGAGCAGAAGCAACGCATCGGCCAGCGCATCTCACGCCGCATGCTGGCTGCCGTCATGACGCCCGTCGTGGTGCTGGCCATCGGTGCCGCGCTCATCGTCAACGCTCACGTGCGCCGCGCCGACGAACGCAACCGGGAGGAGACAGCGCGTGTTTTCGTGCGCTCGGCGCTCGAGACGGGACGCTCGGTGGTCGCGCTGGCCGGGGCCGACGCCGCGGTCGAGGAGGGAAAGGCCCTGGGCTTCACGGCGCGGCTCAGCTCGCAATCCAAGGACTACCAGGTGACGCGGGGCGACGACGGCCTGGTCACGGTTCGGGCGCCGCTCGACACCGGCAGCGCCGAAGTTCAATTCAGTGGCTCGACGGTAGGCTTCCTAAGCCTGTCATCCATCGTGGTGGCGCTGCTCGCAGCGGCCGTCGCCGGCTTTCTGGGCGCGAAGCTCGGCACCACGCTGGCCCTGGACCTGCGTGCCGCCACGCGCAATCTGCGTGAGCTCGGAACGGACGTGGTGGTCAGCGGTGACACAATGGGAACGCGCATCTTGCGCTCCGCTCGCTTCGAGCTCATCGCGAGGCTCGGTCGAGCGATCGAGCGGCTCGCCCAGCGCTTTCGGGTCTTCGCCAAGGCGCAGGAGCGCGCCATCGAAGCGCGCAAAGCCGCCGCCCGCATGCGCGGGCTCTTCTTCGCCAGCGTGAGTCACGACCTCAAGAGCCCGCTCAATGCCATCCTGGGCTTCACCGAGCTGGTGCGAAAGTCGGAGAACGTGACGCCCGGCCAAGCCGAGAGCCTGGATCTGATCGAGCGGCGTGGGCGCGAGCTTCTGGCCCTGATCGAGACGATCCTCGATGCAGCGCGTGTGGAAGCCGGGCAGCTCAAGCTAGTGCTGGACC
>DASQDA010000571.1:0-7464 GCA_035634435.1 Polyangiaceae bacterium | reverse complement strand
TAGACCGCCGCTGGCGACGAAGGCGAGCACCGCAGCGAGCTCGCCGCTCTCGCACCAGGTGCCGTCGCGCGTGCAGACGTCGAGGACCACCCCGCTGTGGCCCCCGAAGTTTTTGCGGTTCATCAGCTCGCCGCACAGGGGGCAGGGCCGGTATACGACCGCAGCGCTTGGCAAGCTTTTCTGACGAAGGCCTCCCAGACTGGCGCGCCCAAGCTGCCGTTTCCGCTCCAGCAACGAGCGGAGCGTCTGATGCTCCACGAACTGGCCACCACAGCGCGAGCAGTCGAGCACGCGCGCGCCGTGGGGGTCGAGCTCCGTGAGCGACACGCCACACGCGGGGCAGGGTAGCTCGCCCGCTCGAGCAAGCGGCTCGAGGCCGAGCTCGTCACCACAACCCGAGCAATGGCGCATGTGACTCGCATTGAGCTGAAAGCAACCCGCGCAGCGCGTGGTCGCCAGGGGTGAGCGGCAGTACTCACATTCCCGCGAGCCCTCCGGCGCCGGGGCTCCACACGTGGAGCAATGATGGGGAGGCGCGTTCGTCATCCGCGTGACGCCAGCGAGAGCCCCGCGCGCATGTGACCGCCCACCGTTCAGCGTCCGAAGAGTTTCAGCTCCGACAAGCAACCCCAGGTGATCGGGGTGCCGGTGGGGAGAGCCGTGACTTGCAGTCGGAAGTAGCGGCCCTCGGCAGTGATGGACTCCGTTTGAACACGCGCCCGGCTGGGGTTGTCCGTGCGATCCAGCACTTGGCTGAAGGTCGTTCCGTCGGTCGATACCGTGAGCTCATAGCCGTACAGGCGCTGATCCCACTCCCAGGTGAGCTCGAGGGAGGACACGTCGCGCACCTGGCCAAGATCCACCTGCCACCAATGGCCGGTTTTGCCATCCGCAGGACACCAGCGCGAGCTCGCAGCGGGGTTGCCGTCGTTGGCCTTCGACGCGACGTTCCCCTTCGCTGTCTCCTCGCTGTCGGCGCGAGCCGGCTGACCCTCGGCGAGCTCGGAGACCGTGCCTCCGCCGCTGCCACCCATGGCGGTGCTACCGCCCATACCGCCGCTGCCACCCATGGCGGTGCTGCCACCCATCCCGCCGCTCCCGCCTCTCGTTCCTGCGCCTCCGGTTGCGCCGCCGCTGCCGCCGCGTCCTGCGTGGCCACCACTGCTACCGCCAGCTGCGCTGCCGCCACGTCCCGCGTTGGCGCCGCTGCCCCCGCTGCCGCCGTTGCCGCCATTGGCGCCGCTGCCGCCGCGTCCCGCGCCGCCGCCGTTGGCAGAACCACCCTGGCCAACGGCAGAGCCGCCATTGCTCGCTGGCAATCCGCCTGCGCCGCCGAGCGTCGTACCGCCGCCCCCGCCGCTGCCCGAGCGACCGCCGCTGGGCGTGCCCCCGCCGTTCGATATGCCGCCCATGCTCCCTCCCGCCGCGCTGCCGCTACCCCCGGAGGTGATTGCGCCCCCCGAGCTTTGGGCGCCAGTGCCGCCAGCGCTCTCACCGCCAACACCCTCGCAGGTGGAAGGAGAGTGCTGGCAGCGCACCTCCGCCGCGTTCGTATGAGGATCAGCGCTGCACGCCCACAGCACCGAAAGTGTGAGCGCGGGACCGAGGAGAGAAGTGATGCGTGAGTTCGAGCTGGAGCCAGAGTGCAGAGTCACCCTTCTAAAGGTTTAGAATTAGAGCCCCTCTGTCAAGCAACCCACAGCGGCGCTGCCGCTGATTGCTCCGTGTTTCGCTCACCTGTTCCTACTGCCTCTCACGTGTGGAATTCCTGAGCTGGAACCGGTTCCAGGAGCTGAGACGGGAGCGAGCTACTCAATCGTGATGCCGTCCGCGTAGAACGTACCGCGCCAGGTACCAAAAATGCGCAAGACGAGCTCGATCGATGTCGTCGCGGCAATGTCGGGGTGGCTGCACGTGATGGTGGACCACCGGTCGAATACGAGCTCGGTGTCGCAGCTGCCTACCGTGCGAGTGTTGCCGTTCCAGAACTGCAGAAAGGTGGGGGCGCTCGTCGCCGTGCCCGACCTGCTTGCGAGATAGTAATGGAAGGTGAAGGTTCTGCCCGCGAGATCCGCAGCACCTGACGGGCACAACGGCACCGCGAGGTTCACCATGTAACGTCCGGTGGAGTCGCCCCCTGTGCTTTGCCACTCGAACGCCAGTGAGCGAGTGTTGCTGTATACCTGCGTGGTGCTGGTGGTGAGGGCTCCATTGAGGGCGCTGGTTGCCTCCCATGGCGGGGCGGGTCCGGTGATTGTCCAGCCCTCGGTCGTCCCCGATTCGAAATCCCACGATCCGCAGGCGGGCTTGCCATCGACGGCCTGACAACTCAGCCTCGTGCCCTCGCAGGTGTTGGCGCAGGGCGGGTTGCCGCTGGCGCTGCACGCGGCAGTGGCGTTGGCCTGACGACAATCGAAGCAGCTGGCGCCGCAGCGTTGCACATCGTCGTTCTTGTAGCAGGGTGAAGCGGTGCCGTTGCAGGCGTGGTACCCGGCCTGGCACGAGACGGCACACTGGGTGCCCGCGCTGTTGCAGCCCGCGACGGTGTTACTGCCAGCGGCCGGCGCTGGGCAGCAGTTGTTGCCGCAACGAACCGCGTTGCACTTGATGTCGCAGCCGGCAGCCCCCAGGCAAACTGCAGTCCCGTTTGCGGCAGGTGGCGCGCAGCGCGTTCCGCACTCGCCGCAGTTGTAAAGGTCTGTCGCCAGATTTGCGCAGGTCGTGCCGCAGCGTTCATTGGTGCCGCAGTCTTTGACACACGCGGCGCCCTCACAGACCTCGCCGGCTGCGCAGGCCCTGCCGCAGCTCAGGCAGTTGTTGGCGTCCGTCTGCAGATTGACGCAAGTGCCGTTGCAGTTGACGCGGCCGGCGGGGCAGCAGACCCCCTTCGAGCACACGCCACCGCAAGCCTTGCCGCAATCGCCGCAGTTCGTTTCGGTGGTGATGTTCGTGCAGCTACCCGCGACGCACTGCTTGAAATCCGGAGCAGCGCACGTCACCCCGCACTTGCCCGCGGCGCACACCGCCACGCCGTTCGCGGGCGCAGAAGGGCATGCCATGTTGCAGCCGCCACAATGCTCGATGTTCGTGTTCGCATCCACACACGAGCTGCCGCAGAGCTTCTGCGCACCACAATCCGTGGTGCAGCTGCCGTTCATACACACCTTGCCGCCCGTGCAAGCTGTCCCGCAAGCGCCACAGCTTGCGGCCGAGTTTCGCAGGTCGGTGCAGGTGCCGCCGCAGTTGGTCTGGCCGGTGGGGCAGCACACGCCGTCGCTGCAGGTGCCCGCGCAGGCGTCGCCGCACCCGCCGCAGTGCTTGAGATCCGAAGCGAGATTGACGCACATACCGTCGCACTCGGTGAGTCCCTTGTCGCACGCGATGCCGCAGACGCCCGCTTCGCACACGGCGCTGCCGCCCGCCGCAGGGCTCGGGCAGATCACCCCGCATTCCTTGCAATTGGAAACCGCAGTGTTCAGGTCGACGCACGACGCCTGGCACTCGGAAAGCCCGCCGGCGCAGGTGCTGGTGCAAGTCCCGCCCTGACAGACGAGCCCGTCGCTGCACGCCTCGTTACAGGCGCCGCAGTGCTCTCCGTTCTCCTGCAGGTTCACGCAGCCGCCGGCGCACTCGACGTGCCCCTCGGCGCAACGCAAGCCGCAAACACCGCTCTGACACTCTCCCGTTCCACTGCCGTGCGCGGGTCCCGGACACTCCGTCTCGCAAGCGGCTTGCGGGTTCGGGGGAGAACCGCTGGCGCCGGCGCCGCTGGTCAGTCCGCCCTCGGCACCGCTCCCGCTGCTTCCGGGGCTTGCCGAGCTCCCGGACTGGCCCGCCATGGAGTTTGCGCCACCGCGCCCTCCGGCCCCGCCGTTCACGCCGGAGCTGCCGCTCGAGGCCCTGCCACCAGCGCCGCCCTCGTCGCCGATCTGCCAGCCGGCATCTTTCACCGAGCAGCTCACGGCGAACAGGGTGAGTCCCAGCAACCACGACGCCATGGCTGCAACCGACGGTGTGCTCTTTAGCTTGTGCATCTGAATGTCCCTCACCCGACCCGGCCTGACGCGCGGCTGTGAGCAGGCTGTCGCCGGTGCGCACCGCGGTCAATGAGAGTGTGAGTCGGTACCCGGCTGGGCGCTCCGTCGAGGCACGAGCGCGAAGCAGTACGCGACCGCTTGACCGCGCGTCGATGATTTTTTGACAGCGATTTCAGCAGCTAGCGCGCGTTGGCGGAGACAGCTCTGCTCGCCCGCCGGAGCTGCTCGGTGGCGCCGCGGCACGAGCGCGACCGGAAATCTCTTGCTGACGTCATGTCCGCCCAGCGGCGCGCTGCAGCGACGCGGCCTCAAGCACGATCAATCGGGCGTGGCGTGCTGGCCGTAACCGGCTCGGGTTGAGCGGCGATGCCGCTGCGACGAATGCGCCGCTTCGCCTGCACGATGTGAACCACCTGGTCCAAGATGACGGCGATCAAGATGACGGCGCCGATGATCACGAACGTCCAGTTAGGGTTGAGGCGCCAGATGCGCTGGATGCCTTCTTCGTCCTGGTACGGCAGCTGGAACATGTTGATGCCGTTGTCGATGACTCGCATCATCGCCGAGCCGATGATGATGCCCAGCACGGTTCCCTCGCCACCGCGCAACGAGCATCCGCCCAGCACCGCCGCGGCGATCGCATACATCTCGTAAGCGATGCCGACCTGCTGCGACATCTGCCCGATGTACGCCGCGTAACAGACGCCAGCAACGCCACCCAGGCCCGCGGAGATGACATACGTGGAGGTCTCGACCTGCTTGACGTTGATGCCGGAGTACTCGGCGGCGTCGCGATTGCCACCGATCGCGTAGATGTAACGTCCAAACACGGTGAAGTGGAGCACGTACGTGGCGAGGCCCACCACCGCCAGGAAGATCAAGAACGGATACGGCAGCAATGGGTCACCGTCGACCTTCAGCCACCCTCCATTCGAAAGGTTCAAGAGCGGTGAGCCTCCGAAGCTCAGCGTTCCACCTTCTACCACCGTCTGTGAGACGCCGCGGATGAGGAGCATGCCGCCCAGCGTCACGATGAAGGGTTGCAGCTTCAGTCGCGTGATGAGCAGCCCCTGCATCAAGCCGATGGTCAGCGCGGCGGCGAGGCCCACCGGGATGCCAACCCAGAGCGAGTAGCCCAGACCGCCAGCAGCGTCGGAAGAGATCTTCGCTATCAGCACACCCGTTAGGCCAATGACCGAGCCGATGGACAGGTCGATGCCACCGGTGATGATGACGAAGCCCATCCCGATGGCGAAGATTCCGAGCATCGAGATCTGGCGCAGGGTGTTGATCGCGTTCGAAGCACCCAGGAAGTCGGAGTTCGACAGCCAAAGGCCCAGGCACATCAATACCAGTGCCACACTCATGCCGAGCTCACGTCTCATGCTGCCAGGTCTCCGTCGTGGGTTCGCCCCGTCATCAGGGTTGCTATGCGCTGTTGTGTCAGCTCGTGCCGGCCAAGAACGCCTTTGATGCGGCGCTCGTGCATCACGACCACGCGGTCGCTCATTCCCATGACTTCTTCCATGTCGGAGCTAACCATCAAAATCGTGATGCCCTGCTCGGCGAGGGCTGCCATGTGTCGATAGATTTCCGCCTTGGCGCCCACGTCGATGCCCCGCGTCGGCTCGTCCAAAATCAAGACGCGCGGATTCATTGCCAGCCACTTGCCGAGGACGACCTTCTGTTGATTGCCGCCGGACAAATTGACCACCCGCTGCTGCACGCTGTGAGTCTTCGTTCGAAGACGCTTCACCTCGTCTTCGGCGACCCGCTGCTCGACGCGGCGATCCAGCCAGCCGAAGCGTGCATAGCTGCCTACGTTCGGCAGTGAGGTGTTTTGTGCCACCGTCATCGGCAGCACTAGCCCATGACGCTTACGGTCCTCTGGTGCCAGAAAGACACCCCTATCGATCGCGTCGCGGGCACTCTGGGGTGCGAAGGGCTGACCTGCGAGCAGCATCGAGCCGCTGCTCGCGGGCGTGACGCCGAAGATGGTTTGCATCAGCTCGGTGCGACCCGAGCCCACCAGCCCCGCAAAGCCCAAGATCTCTCCGGCTAGTGCGCTGAAGGACACTCCTCGTGGGGTGCCCGGCACCAGCAGGTCGCGCACCGTCAGCACGGCCTCGCCCCGGGTGCGGTCGACCTTGTCGGGGAAGTACTGGTTCGACAGCTCGCGGCCGACCATCATCGCAACGATCTTTTCGTGCGTCGCCTCGGAGCGCGAGAGGTCTCCGACGTAGCGGCCGTCGCGCAGCACGGTGATGCGGTCGGCCAGAGCCAGCACCTCTTCCATGCGGTGCGAGATGTAGATGATGCCGATGCCGTCGCCGCGCAGCTGATGGATGATCTTGAAGAGCTGCTCGGACTCGCCCGAAGTCAAGGACGAGGTCGGCTCGTCCATGATGATGATGCGAGCGTTCATCGACAGCGCCTTCGCGATCTCGACCATCTGCATCTGACCTGCTGTCAGCGTGGATACTGCCCGCGTTGCCGGCACCTTCAGCCCGACGCGCCGCAGCAGCTCATTGGCTCGCGCGTGCATCGTGCCGCGTGCCACCGGCCTTAGCAGGCCGGGCTTGCCAGAACCGCCCTCATTGCCCAGGAAGATGTTGGCGGCGATATCCAGATTCGGCGCCAGCATCAGCTCCTGATGAATCAGCGCGATTCCGAGGCGCTTTGCAACACGTACGCTGCTCAGGCTTACTGGCTTGCCGTCGATGGCTATCTGGCCCTCGTCCGGGAGCTGCGCGCCGCCGAGCACCTTCATCAAGGTGCTCTTGCCCGCGCCGTTTTCACCCATGAGCGCCAGCACCTCACCGGGCGCCAGTGACAGCGAGACGCCCTGAAGCGCGATCACGCCTGGGAAGCGCTTGGTGATCCCGCTCATGGCGAGCAGACTGGAAACAGAAGCGCCCACACTCGTTGTCATTGACCCATCTCTTCAGGTCGCCGAGCAAGCTCGACGAGGTGCGCTGAACCGGATCAGCGCACCTCCGTGCTCACTTCTTTAGCTCGGCAAGGTTCTGCTGGAAGGCCGCGACGTTGGTCTTGCTGATGACCTCGACCCCAGTATCGATGCTCTTGTTCTCCGGGATGCTGGCCTTGGCTGCGTCACCTTTGGTGGCGAGCTCGTGCATCCACTTGCTCGACAAGTAGCCGAACTGAAACGGCTTCTGCACGACGGTGACGCCGATGGTGCCCGCGCCGATGCCGTTGAGCGTGCCATCCTCCTCGTCGAACACGGCGGCGTGCACCTTGCCCTTCTTGCCGAGCGCCTCGATAGCGGACGCAATGGCGGGCCCATTATAGGACCACAGGCCAGCCACGAGGTTCAGATCGCCGTGCGCGTTGATGATGTCTTCGACGTTCGAGCGAGCCTTCGCTCGGTCGGTGTTGTCCTCGCGCTTGTCGACGATCTGGATGT
>DASQDA010000570.1:0-4057 GCA_035634435.1 Polyangiaceae bacterium | reverse complement strand
CGATCGCGCTGCGGCGATCGTCCAGCGTTCCCCCTACCGTCTCGCTCTCGACATCCGCGGCGTGGGTTTCAAGACAGCCGATCGTCTCGCTCGCTCGCTCGGCATCTCACACGATCACCCAGAGCGCTGTCAGGCGGGCGTGCTCCACTCGCTGGAAGAGCTGTCGGAGTCGGGCCACGTCTACTCGCCGCGACCGGTGCTCCTGGACCGGGTAGGGGAGCTTCTGGGGGTCGGCCACGATCACGTGGAAGCGGCGATTGACGCGTTGCGGGCAGCGGAACGCGTCGTGGTGCAAGGGGAAGGTGTTTACCTCACGTGGCTGCACCGCGCCGAGAGCGAAGTGAGCCGCGCCGTGCATCGGCTACTGAGCTCACCCGCAACCAGCCTGCCCGGGGTGGATGCCGCGGTGGCGGCCTTCGAGCGGCAGCGCAGCTTGCAGCTCGCCCCGAGCCAACGCCACGCCGTCGCGGCCGCGGCCAAGGAGCGTCTGGTGATCATCACGGGCGGACCGGGGGTCGGCAAGACCACCATCGTCCGGGCCGTGTTGGCGGTGTTCGAGGCCAAGAAGCTCCGGGTGCTGCTCGCGGCACCGACGGGCCGCGCTGCCAAGCGGCTCGAAGAATCCACCGGACACGGCGCCAGCACTTTGCACCGATTGCTCGAGTTCGACCCGCGCCGGCGCGAATTTCAGCGCAACGAGCAGAACCCCGTCGACGCTCAGGCCGTCATCGTGGACGAGGCTTCGATGGTGGACATCGAGATGATGCGTGCGCTGCTCGGGGCCCTGCGCTCCGACGCGCGTTTGGTGATCGTAGGGGATGCTGACCAGCTCCCGTCCGTGGGTCCCGGCGCGGTGCTGCGCGATTTGATCGAGAGCGGTGTGGTCCCTACCGTCCGGCTTTCCGAGATCTTCCGGCAGACGAACACCAGCCAGATCGTGGAGAACGCCCACCGCATTCTGCGCGGCGAGCTGCCCGAAACCGCCACCCCGGACGACCCAAACGGCGACTTCTTCATCATTGGGCGAACCACGCCCGAGGAGGCGGCGGAGACCGTGAAAGAGCTCGTCACCGTGCGAATCCCACGTCGCTTCGGGCTGGACGCCCGGCGCGATGTGCAAGTGCTGACACCCATGCACCGAGGCGCTGCGGGGACCATGGCGTTGAATCAGCTCCTGCAAGCAGCGCTCAACCCCGAGGGGCCGGCGCTCGAAGTGCGCGGGCAGAAGCTTCGGGCGGGAGACAAGGTCATGCAGACCCGCAATGACTACGACAACGAGGTGTTCAACGGCGACGTTGGCACCATCACGCGGGTAAATGTGGAGGAGCGCGAGCTCGAAGCACGCTTCGACCCAGGTGCCATCGAGTACGACGAGACCCGGCTCGACTCCTTGAATCTCGCGTACGCGTTGAGCGTGCACAAGAGTCAGGGTAGCGAGTACCCGGCGGTCGTCTTGACACTGCTGAGCAGTCACTTCGTCATGCTGTCGCGCAACCTGCTGTACACGGCGGTAACCCGCGCCCGTTGCCTGTGTGTGCTGGTCGCAGATCCCCGTGCGTTGCGGCTGGCTTTGTCGGACACGCGGCGCGAAGAACGCATGACGCGCCTGGTCGAGCGGCTGCGCGGCGAGCTCCCTTCCTAGTGTGCTGAATCCAAGATTCAGCACACTCGTAGAACAGGAACGTTCCATGAGCGCACCACGCGTGTCACGGACTAAGGACACTAGGCAGGTGCCAACGTGCGCTGTTGTGTGCGGCCGCGGTCGCGTTCGAGCGCGCGCACTGCTTATGTGGGCACGCCATCGGCCGCTCTCTAGCTGCAGTGCTTATTTTCTCGGTCAGCAGCAACGCAGGGAACGCGGAGCTCTCCGCGGACGTAGTTTCTCTCGTATGAACCCGCTTGGTCGAGAGCCGCTTCGCGCCGGTCGTGTCGCTCAGACCGCACGCTCGCTACGCCGGTCAATTGGGGGCCAGCTGCGCGACCTGCGTTCGTTCTCGGCACGGCTCGCTGTCCTGCTGGCGCTCCTGACCAGCACTCTGGCGCTGGTGGCGCACGCGGAGCCTGCGACCGCGCCCTTTCCCGTGCAGGCACAGATTCTCGCGCGGATCCTGCCTTACGATCGTGGCTTCGCCGCACGCGTCAAGGGCGATGTCGTCGTACTGCTGCTGCAAAAAGCCAACGATTCGGAATCGAGCAACGCCGTTCAGCAGATGGGTCGCGCGTTGAACGACATCGGCGAGGTGCGCAAAGCCAAGATTCGCGTGCACACACTCGAGTACACGTCGGCGGCGGCTCTGGCAGCAGCTTGTGCCAGCCAGGGTGTGCACGTGCTGTACGTGGCGCCCGGCTTCAGGGGCCAGGTGGCAGCCATCGCGCGGGCGCTCGTCGGCAGCGGAATTCTGAGTGTCGCCGCGGTCGAACCGTATGTTCAAGAAGGCGCCGTCCTGGGAGTAGATATCGTGAGTGGTAAACCACGCATGAGCATTCATCTCGCACAATCGAGAGCTCAGAAGATTGACTTTCCCGCCGCTGTCCTCAACCTTGCCAAGGTTTACTAGTGTCGCCCTTGCGCACACGTAACGGGCACCGGAGCTGGGTGGTGAGCACGCTGCTGGGCACCGCGCTGCTGGCTCCACCTGCAGCCGCCGAGGACCTGGGATCCATCCTCGAGGTGCTGGAGGAGAGCGTGGTGACGGGCGCCTCCCACTCGGCGGAACGCGCCAGGGACGCGCCCGCCATGTCTTCCGTCATCACGGCGGAGCAGCTGCGCACGTTCGGCATCCGTCACCTGGACGAGGCCATCAACTTTCTTTCGCTGGGCATGTTCGCTCAGGACCGGATGTCCACGGAAGAGGTGGGCGCACGCGGGGTGGCTCTCACGCGTGACATGAACAGCCACGTGCTCATCGTGCTCGATGGCGTCGTCATGAACGAGCAGGCGGGCGGCGCCGCCTTCCTGCACGACGTACCGCTCGAGGTGGTGGACCACATCGAGGTGATCCTCGGCCCCGGATCCGTGCTTTACGGTTCCAACGCCATGCTGGGGGTGATCAACGTGGTCACCAAGTCGGCGCGTGACGAAGGCTCTGTCGGTGGCAGCGTGAGTCTGGGCGCCTCGCCACCCCTGTCGTCCAGCGGCGCTATCCGCAGCCCAACGCTCGACAACATGGGGCGTGACCATCGCTTCAGCCTGAACGCGATGCAGCCTTTCACGCTGGCTGGCCTGCGCGGCAGGGTGCTGGCCGCCGTGGACTACGAGGACTTTCAGGGGCCGGAGTTCAGCTTTCCCAAGCAGCGACTGGCGCCCGGCAGCAACCTGGAGCTGGGGCCGCATGCGGAGCCCGGCTACTGGGGTGGCCCGGTCCGTGAGCAGTGGTTTCAGCGCACACATGGCGCGTACGTGCGTGCCGAGCTCGGCAACTGGCGATTGGCGACCCGCGCAAGCGTTTCACGCTGGGCGGCGCCGCAACTCGTCTTGTACGAGAACCGCGGTGGTGCCTACGACGATCCGGCCAACTACAACGCGTCCACGTTGCTGCTGAGCTCGCTCACCTATGATGATCGCCTCTCCGAACGCACGCTGCTCGCGACGAAGCTTTACTTCGGGTACAGCCGCAACCTGCGGTCCCGCTTCGTCCTCGGACACGACGCCCTGGTGCCTGGGGTGCCGGTCGGCGTGCTGGACCCGGAGCAGTGCCCGCTCGGGCCGACAGGGCCTTGTCGCCAGGAGGCTTGGAGACTGTCGCGCTGGCTCGGCCTCGAGACGCGCGTCACGTACGACTGGTTCGGTGACGGCGCTTTCGCCACGCTGATTGGCGCGGACGGCCGCTTGCGAACGGCCGCGTACGAGTTCGTGAGCTTCGACGCCAACAGCGGGAAAAGCTTCGGCTCCGATCCCGCTCAGACGCGCTGGCACGCGGGCGGTCACCGCAAAGCGGACGAATACGCGCTCGGTACCTACGTGCAGCAGTCCGTCAAGCCGTGGAAGTACATGGCCTTGAACACGGGTGTGCGGGCCGATTTCGACTCGCGGGTGGAGCCCGAGGATCGTTTGAAC
>DASQDA010000569.1:0-2571 GCA_035634435.1 Polyangiaceae bacterium | reverse complement strand
ACCTGTCCGTGGAGTTCTTGTTCCTTGGTGCCGCAGACGTAATGCGGCGCCAGATCATCCCGCCGCTCACACGCTTTTTCGCGGAGAACCCGGGTCGTAAGCGCGTCTTGGACGTGGCAACCGGCACTGGCCGCGGTCTGTACCAGCTGAGCTTGGCGCATCCTGGGCACAAGTACTTCGGGGTGGATCTGAGCCCCTACTACCTGGACCGGGCGCGCGAGCTGCTGGCTGGGCGCGACGTATCGCTGCTGGTCGACAATGCGGAAGACCTACCGCTCAAGGATGAAAGCTTCGACGCGTTGACGAGCATATTCTTGTTCCACGAGCTGCCGCTCTCGGCGCGTCGCTCGGTGCTGGCGGAGATGCGACGCGTGGCGCGTCCCGGAGCGCTCTTGGTCCTGGAGGATGCCGCTCAGCTCGCGGATTCACCGGAGCTCGAGGTGTTCCTCGAAAACTTCGGCCGCGACATGAACGAGCCGTTCTTTCACGGCTACTTGCGCGAGGATCTAGAGGCTGAGCTCGACCGCGCCGGTTTCGACGTGCAGTCGGTCGAGCCCTGCTTTCTCGCCAAGGTGGTGGTCGCCAAGGCTCGTTGATCGCAGCCTGCGCCAGCCCTAGATCGTGTCCCAGGGGAAGCGCTCGGCCGCGAAGGCGTGGTCGGCGAGGCCCTTGATGTACTCGTCTTCGTTGCCGTCGATCTCGGCCACGTTGTTGCGCACTCGGCGCCGCGCTTGACCCGCGAACGTGTGGGCGATGTCGAGCTCCTTGTCCACCTTCTCGGCGCCGTGTTTGCGGACCGCCGCATCGACGCGTGACAGCACGCAGGCGAGCACGAAGAGGTCGATCATGATGTCCGCCAAGCGCCGCGTCGCCAGCTGCTTGTCGATGATGTTGCGGCCGTGTTTGCGCAGGATGCGATCGGCCGCCGAGGCGAGCTCACGCGTGCCATCCTCGAAGATCGAGATGGGGTGCTTGAGCGCGGGGTGCAGGCGCGTGAAGCTGGTGCCCTCGCGGTTGATGCCCGTCACCAGCGACATGCGGTGCAGCGCGTACTCGCTGAGCACGCCGAAGCCCTTGATCGGGTCGTTGAAGACGCCTTCGAGCGACTTGGAGATCTCGCGCAGGTTTTGGCCCACGTCGTTCATCGCGGTCAGCGCGATGAACAGCCGCAAAATCTCGTTGGTACCCTCGAAGATACGGTTGATGCGGCTGTCGCGCACCACGCGTTCGTACGGGTACTCGCACATGTAGCCGTTGCCGCCGGCAATCTGTAGCGCCTCGTCGGCGGCGCGGTTCAGGGCTTCGCTCGCGAACACCTTGCTGATGGCGGCTTCGACCGCGTAGTCCTTGTAGCCGTTGTCGATCAGGCCCGCGACCATGGCCACGCAGGCTTCCGTGGCGTAACAGTCCACCACCATCTGGCCGACCTTTTGCTTTATCAAGCCGAACTCGGCGATGGGTTTACCGAACTGAGCCCGGCCTTTGGCCTGCTCGGACGCCAGCGCGATCAGCCGCTTCATGCCGCCCACCGAGCCGCCGCCGAGGCCCGTGCGGCCCGAATTGAGGATCATCATGGCCACCTTGAAGCCCTTCCCCTCCTCGCCCAGCAGGTTCTCGGCGGGAACGCGCACGTTGTCGAAATGCACGCTGGTGGTCGAGCTCGCGCGGATTCCCATCTTGTCCTCGTGGGGACCCGTGCTCACGCCTTGCAAGTCGCGCGTGACGATGAAGGCACTCAGGCTGCCGCGCTCGTCGGGCTTGCCGGTCTTGGCAAAGACCGTGAAGAAGTCAGCCATGCCGCCGTTGGTGATCCAGATCTTGCTACCATTGAGGATCCAGTCGTCACCGTCGCGCACGGCCGTCGTCTTGATGGAGGCAGCGTCCGAGCCACTGCTCGGCTCGGTCAGGCAGAACGCGGCAATCATCTCGCCCGTGGCAAGCTTTGCGTAGTATCGCTGACGTTGCGCCTCGGTTCCGAAGAGCAGCAGGCCGCGCATACCGATGGAGCTGTGCGCCCCGATAGTGACGGCCACGGAAGCGTCGTAGTTCGCAACTTGCTGGAGCGTCCGGGAGTAAGCGGCGTTGCCGAAACCCAAGCCTCCATGCTCCTCCGGGATGACCAGACCGAAGAGCCCGAACTGACGCAGCTCCTCGATGAACGCTGGCGGGAATTCACCCTCGCGATCCCATTTTCGGAAGTCGGCGTCCCGGGGCTTCAGCAGCTGCTCGACCGAGGCAATCACGCCCTGGAGCGTCTCCTTTTCCGCCGGCTCGATTTCCGGGAAGGGCAGTATGACGTCTTGCTCAATCTGGCCCATGCACCGAGAGCGCATGAAGCTCGCAGTATTCTTGTCGACCACCAAGGCCTCCTCAGGCGAAAGAGCCAGCGGAAAAACGGCTAGAGCCGTGCTCCAGCAAGACTATGCGGGCCGCTTTTCCGCGGCGCAAGCGGGGTGCGCCGCGCACATCCGTTGCCCGACCCGCGGGTCGGCCCTGGCTGCAGTGTTCGCGACGCTCGACACGTCGGGCGCGTCGGTGAATCATGCTCGCAGGTGATGCTACCGCAACACC
>DASQDA010000568.1:0-3910 GCA_035634435.1 Polyangiaceae bacterium | reverse complement strand
CGCGGGCGCAGCGTTTGCCGAAGTGACAGTGCGAGCGCTGTGGGTGCAAACATACATCGCTGACCGTGACTTGTGTCCGGCAGGTAAGATTTCTGCCCTGGATTACCCCTGATCTCGCACCTTTATAGGCATGACACGGATACGAAGCCCGCTTCAGCGTTCAGCCCCGGGCAGCCGTCAGCAGGATGCGACCCGATGAGACCCACGGCGCCACAACGACGTCCGCGCGCTCGCCCGGCGGTCCCAAGAATCCGGCCACAGGCAAGCGGCGTCAGACGGAGTGCCCGACCGCGCCGGCAACCGCGGCGCCGCGCCGAAGGGCAATAAGAGCTTGTAACTCGTGCAGAGCTTGCCGGCCGCCTTGGGTGTCCGCGGTCCAGGCGCGCACCAGGTCCGTGCCGCGACCTCAATCAAAATGCACAGCTGAGTCGGTTGTTCCTTGCGTGGAGGCTCGCCGTGCCGAAGCCTATGACTTGGGGAGCGGGAGCAGGGCATGTCAAATAGAGTTTACGTGGGCTGCGCTATCGCGCCGACGCGAGCGCGCAGTGGGGCTGTCGTCGTCGGAGCTATCGCCGCGCTTGCTGGGTACGGAGAAGCCAGCGCATGCACGATGCTGCAGCCACCTCTCGATCTGGTGGGATATCCGCAGGACGGGGCTGTCGACGTGCCGACTGACGTGGTGCCGCTTTACGAAACGGTGACCGCCCGCCTAGAAGGAAGGCAGCACATCGGTGCACACTTCACGTTGACCTCCGAGGAGGGCGAGCTGGTGCCGCTGGTCCGGAGGCTATCGCATATTTGGCATGTCGAGCTCACTCCAGAGCGTCCGCTGGCGCCCAATACCACCTACGAGCTCAGCTACAGGGCCGCCGAGGAGCTCGACAGGGTGACCTTCACCACTGGTGACGGAGCGTTTGTCAGAGCTCTGGAGCCGCCCGCCGCCCTCCTGGAGCACTACGAGTGGCTCCACGGCACCGGTGGCAGCTGCGAGCCAGGTCCGACCGGCACCTGTGTGGTGATCCCAGCTGGAACGCCCGTGGAATTGAGCTTCATCGATTCGTTCGGTCAGGAGCAGGGCAGCTACTTCTATAGCGCGCCTACGCTCATCAATCTCTCGGGGATTAACCAGGGCACGAACTACGAGTGTGTGAAGCTGAGGACGCGAGGACCGAATGCCACATACAGTGAGCCGGTGGTGCTGTGCGGAGCCGATTACCCCGTCTCTAAACTACAGGGTGGCAAGAGCGTGGCATGCACTCCCGAAGGGCTCACGCAGGATGGACGTCTTGTGGCCAGCACGTCACCTTCAGCTCCGCCGAGCACCCCTCAGCCGAGCTCGTCCGACATGGGAGCGCCCGTGGAGGCCGGCTGCAGCGTTGGCACGCGAGGCGCACACTGCCGACTGAGTGGCGTGCTAACACTCACCGCCCTGTTGCTGGGGAGTGGAGCGCGGCGTCGCAGGCGTCGGCGCTGAGCTCGCGCGAGCGACGGAGCGCGGTGCGTCCGTGTGTAGCGCCGCTGAGCTTGCGTCGCCACAGGCACCCGCTCAGAGATAAAGATGAGTCTGAAGCAGCAGGGTGATGGCTTCCAGGCGCCCGTAGCTCGAGCCCAAGCTCTGGTAGATCATATCGACTCGTAAGTCGGCGTGCGGTGCAAAGAACCAAGCGTACGAAAGCCAGGTGCCCCACGACGCGGGGGGACCGTCGACGCCCACCGTATGTGCCTCCGCCGTTGCCATGAGGTGCACTCCCGGCGCGGCTTCCAGATCGGCCTGAAGGAAGCCCACCAGCCCTTCACGCCGCTGATCGTACTTGGGGCTTTCCAGCGAGTAGTTCAATTCGGTCATCAGGACCAGCGGCTCCCAGTTGGTTGCCCAGCGGGCGAACACGCCATGAGCGTGCTTCCAGGTCGGACGCAGGTAGCTCGGATGCAAATCGCGGTGAGTAATCAGACTGCTCACTCCGAGGGACAGCTTTTCCACCGGCAGCCAGTCGATGTAGGCGCTGTACCCGCGCTCGCGGTACACGTCCGGACGGATCGCGAAGTTGCCTGCGATGAGCATGAGCTCGCTGCGGAGCCGTTGCCCAAGGAATGCAACGGAAAGCCCGTGTTGCTGTTTGTCGTTGATGTCGGTGCTCGTGTAGCGGCGCGCCCAAAGGGTGTGTTCGACCACGCGCAGCCCGAACGGCAGATTCATACGGCCGCCCCTCAGCATCCACGCGCCGTCGGCCAACGTGACGCCAGCCCAGTGCGTGCGCGATACTAGATTGTGCTCTGGCGCCCGCGTCAGCGTTGCACCGAGCGAGCCCTCATGTGCGTAGCCCAGGCTCGCTGAGGCGACGAATTGCCGGATCTGAAGCGCGCCTTCGACGTCGGCCTGCATCAAGAGGTTGCGGGACAGGGCGGGAGCCGACTCCACCTTTTGCCTGAGATGCAGCAGACGCAGGTCTCCGCCGAGCATCAGCGATGCGGGAAGCGGGACAGCACCCCAGAGAAAACGCGAGACCGGAGCGCTCCCGTCCCCATCTGCCGCGCCTTCTCCCGGGTATCGCGTGCGGAGCACCTCTTCGGCCACTGCGCGTCCGTACTCGGTGAGCACGCCCGAGCCGGAAGGGTCGACGTGGCATGCGCTGCAATTCGTATAGCCATGCCGCAACAACCACGGATAGGCGCCGGCAGTAGGGCAAATGCCCAGCACGAAGCACAACGTCGCGAGCCCCGCCAGCAGATGGGGGCGGATCCGACTGGGCCGCCGCCACGACCGGGCGCTGCCAGCCGATTGCGCGTGCGACTTGAACATGCTGTTCGCCGCATACCGCGGCGCGTGGACGAGCGACTGCAACAAGTGGGAGACGTTTGTCGGCCGCTCGCGTCCGCGGTTTCAACCAGATCTACTCGCGGGCGACTCACGCGGCGACACCGTTGCGTCATCAAAGACGCACGGCCGCGCCGGCGCTAGCGCGCACGCATGCACGATCATCGCAGCATCTGCGCGTGTGCTTCGCCGTGACGCCGCACTGAATTGTCACGTGCGGGAGTGGAGGTGCATCGCTAAGGTAGCCGCGCTCGATGGGATGTCCCGCGATGCAGCTCGGAAGCGCGCGACGTGAAGCGCAGCAAGACGAGCCCCGTTTCAGTTTCGAGCGGCCGGAATTCATGTCAGAGCTCTCTAGATTAGTGGTGCGCACGGAGCGCAGCGGACGGTTCCATTGGTCGACGCTCGCCGTCGCAAGTGTGTGTGCGCTCACGCTTGCTGGGTGCCCGATCGACGACCGTGTCCTCCTCGAGCAAGCTCCGGCCGGGTCAGCAGGCAGTGGAGCTGCAACGTCGGCCGGCGCTGACGGTCAAGGCGGCTCCGCGGCACCACTGGTGGGAGGCGCTTCGGGCTCGGGTGGAAGCGACGAACCTCTGGCCGGTGCGTCTGCACAGGGCGGCGCGGCAGGCGACGGCGGCACCGGGAGCATTGGTGACACGCCGGACGTTATCGAAAACTGCACGTGCAGCGGCTCCAGCAGCTGCCCGGACCTCGATGCGAATAAGGTTGCGGATTGCGACGAAACGCTGCTTCAGAACGCCCACTTCGAAAGAGACGCGCGAGCTTGGGCCGAGGATCCTGGGTTAGAGCTCGCGTGGACCGCTGCCGACGCCGCTAACAGCGCAACTTCGGGGGCGCTCGCCGTCGAGAACCAGACGGAGACCGACCTTACGGGGAGCATCATGGTGGGCGCGCACCAGTGCGTGCCGATAAGCGGCGGCAAGATCTACGAGCTGGCCGCGCAGGTTCTGCTGCCAGCCGAGCCGATCGAAGGCACCAGCGGGGGCATGCAGGTGGTGTTCTACAGCGACGAGTCGTGCGCCGGTAAGGTGCTCGACAGCGTCACCTCGAACCTGGTGGCGGTGACGCCGAGCT
>DASQDA010000567.1:0-4506 GCA_035634435.1 Polyangiaceae bacterium | reverse complement strand
AGTCCGGATCCTTCATGGCTCCGCGGTGCGATTGCTCGCGAGCCCCCACCAAGACCAGCACCAAGGTTGCCACGGAGCCGATCAGGTCCAGCAGCCCCTCGCTCTCCTCGCTGGCGGGCAAGCCGCCGATCAGAATCAGCCCGAACTGCTCGCGCCGCAACGCGAGCCGCACCACTTCGAGCTCCTGCTCCTTGGCGTACTTCAATAGCTCGAGCTCGTCGCAGAACGGCGGCTCGCTGCCATCCGCGCCCAGCGCTGCCGTACGCATGAGCTGCCGCGAGGCCTCGCCCGCGCCGAGGTAAACGAACGAACGCCGGGTGCCCAAACGCCGAGCGACCAACGTCAGGATGCCCTCGGCCGCGGCCCGCTGCGAGCCGGCGTCGGCGAGCTCCGCAAGCTCCGTAGTCAAAGACGCCGCTCGACGCTGGCCCATCAGGGGCGTGCCGGTGGGCGCGCCCCGGACGTCCCGCTGTCGGAGCTCGCAGGCCCTGGCGAGCGCCGCCAGGACTGCCTCCGGGCTGAGCGGCAGGCGCAACGTTGCCGCGCACGCTTGAACGCTGACCTGCTCGGCACGCTGCGGCGCAGCTGCTTCGATAGCGAAAACGAGTGTGCTCGGGCAAAGCCCACGCACCTGATGCAGCAGCGAGCTTCCCTCCGCAGGGGCGAGCGTCAGCTCCACGAATACGAGGTCGGGGCGCTCCGAGGCAACCAGCTCCAAGCCGTGCGCGGGATCCTGTGCGATGCGCAACCAATCGCCACGCCCGCCGATGACGCTAGCCAATACGACGGCGGCCAAGCGGTCCCCGACAATGGCAACCACTCTCAAACCCGCCGCGAGCGCTACGTCCATCGAGCTTACCTGACCGACCCCTGCGCGGTGAGCCGTCGCCGCCGCATGGGCAACAAGTCTATCCGAGTGTGTTGACCGCGTGCGCAATTATCCGGAAGCCGATCGAACTGCCACCAGAGCTGGAACGCGCACGCCCACATGCGCCCCGCAGTTTCGGAGCTGTCGGCCGAGGGGCGTCACTGCTCGACCAGGCGCTCGTGCACGCTGGAAAGGCTCACACCCTCGATGCGCACGACTTTATGCCGACTGCCCAGGCCGGCGTGAATGTGAACCTGGCTCGGTGCGACGGCGAAGTGTGCCGCCAAGGTGCGCAGGAGCTCCACATTGGCTGCCCCTTCTACAGGCGGCGCCGCCACCGCTACTTCGAGCTCCGCGTTTCTGACTCCGAGCACCTTGCTTCTGGAGGCGCGCGGCTTCACCCGCACGCGCACGCTGACGCCCGTTCCGTGCTGCTGGGCGACGTCTACCACTCCTTGCAGGGTGCCAGCCTGCGCTCGGAAATCATAGCGCTCGAGCTGGCGCGTTCGCACGCTGTCGGGCACCCTTCGGCCCGATGCGGCTTCCACTCCTTCTCAATGGCTTCATGGCCACCGGAAAGTCCTCGCTCGGCCCGCGCTTGGCCCAGCGAACGGGTCGAGCATTCCTCGATCTGGACGCCGAGATTGAAGCGCAGCTTGGCACGCCGCTACCACAATTTTTTGCGCAACACGGTGAGTCCGAGTTCCGCGCGCTGGAGCGCCGAACGCTGCTGAAGCTGCTAGCAGAGCGCAGCGGCGAGGCTCCCGTCATCGCGCTCGGTGGCGGCGCGCTGCTCGCCAGGGACCTGCGGCTGCAGGTGCTCGACACGGCCGTGGTCGTAACACTCGAGGCGAGCGTCGAGGAGGTGCTCCGGCGAGCCGAGCAACAACCAGCGCGACCCCTGCTCCAGGGGCCCGAACCTGCGCAAAGGGCCCGTGAGCTTCTCGACCTGCGCGCCTCGGCCTACGCCGAGGCACACGCGCGCATTAGGACTGATGGCCGAGATCTGGACGCTCTGACGGACGAGATCCTGACTATCTGGCGCCGCGGACCCATTGCGGTCGCCGCGGGCACCGCGTCGTACGTGGTCGAAATCGGCCGGGATCTGCTGCAAGCACGGCTCGCTGACCTGCTCGGCGACGCGCCGCGCAGCCTGCTCGTCAGCGATACGACGGTGCTCGCTCTGCATGGCTCGGCCGCGTTGCAGGCCTTGAGCAGAGGCGCTCCGCTGGTCGTCGAGCTTTCGCCGGGCGAGGAACACAAGAAGATCACGAGCGTCGAGCGCATCTGGGAGAAGGGCCTCGGTGCCGGGGCGGATCGATCGTCGTGTTTCGTGGCGCTCGGCGGCGGCGTCGTCAGTGACATCACGGGCTTCGCGGCTGCGACATACATGCGCGGAGTGCGCTGGGTGTGCGTTCCCACCACCCTGCTTGCGATGGTCGATGCCTCCGTCGGCGGCAAGACCGGTGTCGATTTGCTGGCGGCCAAGAATGCTGTCGGCGCCTTCCATCATCCGAGCGCCGTGCTGTGCGACGTGGATTTGCTGCGGACCGAGAGTGACCGCGGTTTCCGCGGCGCGCTTGCGGAGGTGATCAAGACGGCAATCATCGGCGACGCGGCGCTGCTGGAGCTGCTGGAGCGCGACAGCGCTCGCGTGCTGACGCGCGACCCCGAGCTGGTTGCCGAGATCGTGCGCCGATCGATCCGCGTCAAGGCGCGTATCGTCAGCCAAGACCCGAAGGAGAGCGGCGTTCGCGCGGTGCTGAACCTCGGGCACACCGTGGGTCATGCCCTGGAAGCGCATGCCGGTTACGCGCGGCTCAGTCACGGCGAAGCCGTCAGCCTCGGGTTGGTCGCCGCGCTGCGCATCGGTATGAGGCTCGGGTTCACGAAGCCAGAGCTGGCGCGCCGGATCGAAGCCTTGCTCGCTCGACTAGGGTTGCCGGTCGACCTCAAAGCCGAACCACTGGCAGAGGCGGCGACTCTGATCGGCCACGACAAGAAGCGCACAGGCAAACGCTTGCGCTTCGTCGTTGCGCGCGCCGTCGAGCAGGTCGAAACAACCGAGCTGGACCTGGATACGTTGCAGAGCAGCGTACTGACGCTTCAATAAGCGCCAACCTCTGCCCACACCTGCGTAGGCGGGGTGCGCAGGAGGTACGTGCTGCTGACGCTCGCCACAATCTTGGCGCGCCGGCAGCGAGATCGGTAGACTTCGGGGATGGAGCGCGCGCGTGATTGAACCCGCGCTCTGATCGAGGTCGTTCATGAGTTGGCTGCGAAAATCCTTTGCCGTCCTGGGCGTGGCCACCATCGGCGGCCTAGTGCTGCCGGGCTGCGAGAAAAACGAAAGCATCGTTTTTATCCTCGGCGCCATGTCCCTCGACCGCACCGAGTGCGTCGCCAGGCCCGAGGCCGATGCGGTGCTGTTGGAGGGCGGCGTGTTGGATCTTGCGATCACCGGGAGCTATCGCGCCGCGTTGCTCGTGGCCAGCCAGCTCACGGAGCGCGGCTCGCGTGAGTCGCTGCGCACGGAGACGGCTCGGCTCAACCTGCAGGGGGCCGAGGTCCACCTGCACGACTCGGGTGGCAGACCGCTAGCGCTGCAGGACAATCCCTACTCCACACTCGGCTCGGGCTTCGTCAATCCTGCGGGGGGCACGGAGCCTGGCTTTGGCAGCATTTTCGTCGACATCATCCCGAGCGGGGTGCCCGTCCCTCTCGGGACCGTGACAGCTAGCGTGCGCGTGTTCGGAACTACCTTAGGTGGTCAGAACATCGAGTCGAACGAGCTCAAGTTTCCCATTCAAGTGTGCCATGGCTGCCTCATCCAATATTCGGTCGGCGCCATCGACGATACGTTGCCTCCGGGGGAGCAACGTTGCGACAAGTTCGTGGCGGCCGAAGAGACCGAGGTCATCGTTGGCTGCTTCCCCGGGCAGGACATGCCTGTCTCGTGCTCGCTCTGTGCGGCTTCCAACGACGCGTGCCTCGACCCTTGCCAGAACTGCGCAGCGCGCAGGGCCTTCGGCTGCCCAGAACCGCCACCCGCCCACTGCCCGCCCCCCTAGCGCGACACTCAGAGCTCCGGATGCAACGCCTCGGACGGCTGAACGGCGGAGCTTTGCGTCGCCGGCCGCTCACCGGCCTCTGCCTCCAGCGCCGCATCGATGCGAGCCAGCACCGTGCTGAGCATCTCGCGCGAGCGCGCTTCGACCTGCTTTCGCGCGCGCCGCTCCTCCTCGAGATCGTGCACCAGCGAGATGGCCGCGAGCACCAACGTCTGCGGTGAGACCTGGCGTCCCGGCGCCGTCATTGAACGCAGCCGCGCGTCCACGATGTCCGCCAGCCGGCGAAGCTCGCTCTCCTCTGCCGAGGCGAGGACCCGAGATGTTTGTCCTCCAACTCGCAGCTCGACCGGCGTGCCCATGCGGCGCTCACGGTAGCACCCTCGCCGGAGCATGGAAATGCCAAGGCCCACGCCGTGGTGCTTAAATTCAGCTGTAAAGAGCTTCTCCACAGTCTGGGCACAGCTTGTGGGCAAGCTCACGCCTGAGCTCACGCGCGCGTGCGCCCAGCTCGCGCGTGGCGCTCGGGGGCACGCGCAGGAGCGCTGCGGAACGCGCAGCTCAGCGGAC
>DASQDA010000566.1:0-5893 GCA_035634435.1 Polyangiaceae bacterium | reverse complement strand
GCAGACTGGAGGCGCCGCTCGCGAATAGCTGCCCGGTCATACCCAGGTGCAACAACAAGCTGGAGCCATCGTCCAGGGTCGCGACGAGGTATTTGCCAACACGGGCAAGCTCGCGCACGCGGCGCCCGAGCAAGCGGCGCTCGAGCTCACGGGGCGGCGTGATGAAAAAGTAGCTCGGCGCCGTGGTGGTCACGCTTTCAATCTCGCGATCGAGCAGTACCTTGCCGATCTGTCGGCGCGTGACCTCGACTTCCGGAAGCTCGGGCATGTCGTGACAAGTGTAGAGGCGAGAGCGGCCTCGCTCCACGCAATCTGCCGATACCGCGGTGATTCTTGGCGGAAACCCGGGGCGCTCACACTGTGCCGAGCCACGGCGGGACCCTCCGCGGTGGCTGAGCGGCGCCGCTTGGCTTGCTCCAGGAGACCCATGCCCCCTTCCATTCGCCCGCCCTTCGACGCGACCAGCGCCCGGGCCAAGGTGCAGGCCGCCGAAGACGCGTGGAACAGTCGCGACCCCGAGCGTGTCGCGCTTGCGTATACGGAAGACAGCGAGTGGCGCAATCGCGCCGAGTTCCTGCGCGGACGAGACGCCATCCGCGCCTTCCTGCGCCGCAAGTGGAACAAGGAGCTCGACTACCGGCTGAGCAAGGAGCTCTGGGCCTTCACCGACAACCGCAGCGCCGTGCGCTTCGAGTACGAGTGGCACGACGTTAGTGGCCAGTGGTACCGCTCCTATGGCATCGAGCAGTGGGAGTTCAGTAGCGACGGGCTGATGCAACGGCGCTTCGCTAGCATCAATGATGCGCCGATTCTGCCGAGCGAGCGTCGTTTGAGCACGGGCTAGCCCTCCAGCCGTTTGGGGCGCTCGGCCGCGGGTGCTCTCCCCCCGCAGGCCTCTCCGGCGCCCAGCTCACGTCATGTTAGCTTGCCCGACGTGAGCTGGATCACACTTCGCCGGGGCGAGCGTCGCGACGCGTGGACGGCGTTTGCCGTCGCGTTCGGGCTGATCGGCAGCCATGCCGTTCTGGAGACTGCACGTGACGCCCTGTTCCTGTCGAAGCTGCCCGCTGCCGAGCTGCCCTGGGTGTTCCTGGCAACCGCAGCGGTATCGCTGCTCGCCGCGCGGGTCCAGGCGGCCGCTGCGCGCCGCCTAAGCGGTAGATACGTGCTGGCCGTCTGGATCGCGTTCGCGGCGGCCGTGACGCTCGGCTTCTCCTTCGTTCAGGCCCGGCTGGGCACGGCTGGGGTGTATGCGCTCTATGTCTGGTCTGGAACCCTCACCTCGCTCGTTCTGGTGCAGTTCTGGGTGCTGCTCGCGCACGTTTTCAGCGTTACTCAAGCCAAACGTCTGTACGGCTTCATCGGTACCGGGGGTGCCCTTGGAGCGATGATTGGCAGCGGCGCGGCCGGCGCGCTCTCCGAGCGGTGGCAGGCGGACGCGCTGGTTCTTGCGTCGGGTTGCGGGCTGTTCGCCACGGCCGCGCTCGCGACCCTGTTTCGTGACGCCGCGCCGGCAACTCAGCGCGCGGGGCCCACAGCGCGCGAGCGCCACCCGCTACGTTACGTGGCGCAGGCGACCTATGCACGTCGGGTGCTGATCTCGCTGCTGCTCGCCACCCTTTGCCTGACTATGGCCGACTTTCTCTTCAAGAGCGTCGTTGCCGAGCGGGTTCCCACAGCCGAGCTCGGGGTCTTCCTGGGGACCACCTACTTCGCGCTCAACGCGCTGTCGCTGGTCTGTCAGCTGCTGCTGGTGGGTTCCGTTCTGCGGCGGCTGTCGCCTCCATCTGCGCTCGGCGTGTTGCCCTTGGCCCTGGGTGTTGCTGCATCTGCGGTGGCCCTGAGCGCCGGCCTGCTGCCAGTTCTGGCCATGAAGGCCGCGGATGGCGCGCTCCGGCACTCGCTGCACCGCACCAGCGCGGAGCTGCTGTTCTTGCCGTTTGCGGACGAGGCCCGTCGCCGCATAAAGACCTTCGCAGATATTGCTGCGCAGCGTGGCGGTCAGGTCGCTGCGTCACTACTGATCCTGGGGCTGGTGAGCCTGCAGGCACCACGCTGGGCCGTGGCACTGATGCTGATCGGGCTCAGCGCAGCGTGGCTAACGCTGGCGCTGCGCCTGCGCGCACCTTACGTGGAGATGTTCCGCGTGAGACTACAGGGCGATCGCGTGCCTCACCTCGCTGCCTTTCCGGAGCTGGATCTGGCGTCGCTCGAGACGTTGATGGCCACGCTCGACAGCAGTCGTGACGCAGAGGTGCTAGCAGCCCTCGACGTTCTCGAGCGGGAGGGCAGGGTGAACCTCGTGCCCGCCCTGATCCTGCACCACCCCTCCGACCGCGTCGTTGCGCGTGTGCTTACGATGTTTCGCAGCGCTCGCCGAACCAACGTCGTGCAGGTGCTCGATCGGCTCCTGGATCATGCCTCGGAAGGCGTGCGCGCGCTGGCGCTGGCCACGCGCTCGGTGTTGGACGCTGACCGCGAGCCTCTGCTCGCGCAGCTTTGCAAGCAACCCAGTGAGCTCGTTCGCGGTTCCATCCTGTCCAATTTAGCGGCCGCTGCTGCCCTCGACCCACGAGAGGCGGCTCTGCACGTGACGGGTGTGGTCAAGACGGGCAGCGTGGAAGCCAAGGTTCTGCTCGCAGAAGCGCTTGCACACCATCGCGGCACGCATTTCGCCGATGCGCTGGTCGCACTGGCCGCAGACGCGGAGCCCGAGGTCCGGCGTGCTGGTCTCAGCGCAATGGGCGTGCTCAGGCTGGACCGCTTCATTCCGCTCTTGATTCGCGCGCTCGCTGACGAGTCCACCAACCCGCATGCTCTGCAGGTGCTCGTGGGCTACGGCGAGCGCGGCCTCGAGCAACTCGCGCAGGCGCTCAGCAGCGCTGCGGCAGCACCCGCGCTGCTTTGGCGCTTGCCACATGCGATGAGCTTTTTCGACGCGGAGCCGGCGGCGCGAGCGCTCCTGGCCTGGCTCGCCAGAGAGCCAGACAGCAGCCTGAGCTACCAGGTGGTCAAGGCCTTGGAGCGCGTGCTGCACAAGGCTCCGACGCTGCGCCTGGACCGCCGAGTGTTGCTGCGGGTGATCGAGGACACGTTGACGCGTGCCTACCGCTATCTCGACTACGGGAGCGTCGCGAGGCAGACAGGGCTGAGCCAGCCAGAGCTCGCGACCGCCGGGCACGAGCTGCTCGCCGCGCTGTTACGGGACAAGGAGACGCTGACGATTGAGCGTCTATTCCGCCTGCTGGGCATGCTCCACCCCGGCGACGACTTCTTGCAGATTCATCGCGGGCTACGCGGCAGCAAGGAAGCACGCGCCACGAGCACCGAGCTCATCGAGCGCCTGCTGAGCGAGCCCCTGCGAAGCGCGGTCCTCGGGCTGGTGGACGAGGTGGGCGACAGCGAGCGGCTGACCCGGGCCGGCAAGTACCATGCAAGCCTGCGACTCGGGTATACGCAGCTTCTGGCCCACCTGCTCGAGACAGAAGGCGAGATCGTGCAGGACATCACCGTTTACCATGTGGGGGAGCTGAAGCTCTCCGCACTCAACGCGCAGATCGCTGCGCTTCCGAACACCGACAGGAGGCGTAGCGACATCCGTCAGGTGCTCGCCGCGTTGAATGCCCGTCAGGAGCAGACGCCATGAACGAGCCCCTCTTCGCGCTCGGCGATCCTCTGCTGGCTGGGCTCCGCGACCGCGTGCTGCTCCTGCGCTCGGTCGAGACGTTTCAGCGCGTCGATGACGACGGGCTGGCCCTGCTGGCGGAGCGCGCGAAGCTGCGCAGATTCCGCGCTGGAGCGCGCGTTCAGGCCGAAGCCGAGCCCGCGCGCGCCGTGCACGTGGTGCTGCAAGGTGAGGTGCGTGTCACCCGCGGCGGGCGCTCGGTGCTGGTACGCAGCCGCGAGCAGGAGCTAGGCCTCATGGCGGCGTTGACGGGAGCACCGGGTGCGCTTTCGGTTGCGGAGGTAGAGACCCGAACGCTGGAGATCCCCGCTGCCGCGTTGCAGGTCGCCGTGGATCAGAATTTCTCGCTGTTGCGCGGCTTGCTTCAACACACTGGAGCGCGGCTGCTGCGCGCTCGCGGCAGTCTGCCCGCCGCTCCACACAGTGCTCCGGAGGTCCGTCTGGGCACCTATTACGAACGTCCGCGAACATTAGTCGAGCGCGTTCTCGAGCTGCGCAAGAGCCCGTTCGCTTCCATGAACGTCGAGGCCCTCACGGAGTTTGCACGCGCCATGGTCGAGCAGCGCCCGGCCGCGGGAGAGCTGCTGTGGGCCGTCGGCGAGCCCGCCACGCACTCCTTTCACGTCGAATATGGCTGCGTTCGCTGTACCACCTCCGACGGCAAGCACGTGGACGTGGGCAGCGACTTCACCTTGGGCGTCATGGACGTCTGGGGTCGTTCGCAGCGCACCTACGAAGCTCGCTGTGTGACCCCCGTCATCGGTTACCGGGTCGGTTTCGAGGACTTCCTGGCACTGCTCGAGAGCCATGCGCGTGTCGGTGCCGATTTGCTGGAGACCTTTGCTCGCGGGGTACTCGGAACGGGAGAGCTCACGTAGTGAGCGCGCTTCGCTGCGTGACGTCTTAGTACATCGGCCCATAACGCTGTTCCGCTTGGGCGTGTCACGGACTCAGCACACTAGCCGGGCTCGCTGCTCGGACCGCGGATGCTGAAGCGGGGGTACGAGATGCGGCTGCCCTTGCATGCGGGGCAGCGTCCGGGCCGGCTGAAGCGAGTGCGTTCCTCGAACTGATAGCCGCACGACAGGCAGCAGGAGGGCTCGCTCACGAGACGCTCCCCCGAGCGCGCGAGCGAGCGTCCCACATGACTCAGGTGGTCCAACAGGTCCTTTTCCTTGGCCCCGAGCGCCACCGAGAGCTCGCGCAGCGTCTGGGGCCCCCTGCGCAGAGCAACGCAAAGGGCGGCGCGCACCGTCTCGTAACGCTCCTGCTCCGAGCTCATGCTGGCTCTACGGTCGAGGCTGGCTCCAGGCGTGGCAGCTCGACCTGGAACGTGGTTCCCTCCCCCTCGACCGACCGAACCGTGACGCGCCCGCCGTGGGCGCTGGCTATCTCGCGCACGATGTACAGGCCGAGCCCGATGCTGCGCGATCCGCGTTGTATCTGGTCGTCCCCGCGCCGGAGTGGCTCGAACATTTGAGCCTGGAGCTCGTCCGGTATCGCTGGCCCCGCGTTGTGCACGAGGATGCTGACCCCAGCGTCACCGACCGCGGTGTCGATGGCCACCGGCTGATCCGGCGTGCCGTAGGTCATGGCGTTACTGACCAGGTTGGTGACGATCTGTGCGAGCCGATCCGGATCCGCCACGCAGGTTCCAGCTCCCACGTGCCGCTGCTCGATCTGGCGGCCTGGCCACGCGAGCTGTAGCTCTTCCACGCACTCTGCCAGCAGAGCCGGCAGGTCCAGCTCGCCGGGCGAGACGCGCAAGCCGCCGCCGAGCCGCGCCTGGGTGAAGTCGAGCAGGTCCGTTATCAGACGGCTGGCGCGCTGCGCGGCAGACGCAATCCGCCGCACCACGCGCGACGGCGCACCCTGGGTGGAAGCCTCGAGCAGCTGAGTGCCGAGCAAGATTGCATTGAGCGGATTGCGCAGGTCGTGGCTGACGATGCCGATCAGCTGCTCGGCCACCAGCGCGCGGTGTTGCGCCTCACGTTCCTGCGTCTTCAGCGCCGTCACGTCCCGCGTGAGAGCGAGCACGCTGACGATCTCGCCGTGACCGTTGCGCTCCGGCACCAGTCGCGCCTGTAGCTCCCGAAAGCTCCCGTCGGGATTGCGATAGCGGAGCGGGTGCGTGATATCCTCACCGCGGAAAGCACGCTCGACGGCGGCTTTCCAGCCTTCTGTGTCGTCCAGCGGGAGCTCGAGCTC
>DASQDA010000565.1:0-3257 GCA_035634435.1 Polyangiaceae bacterium | reverse complement strand
GCTCGAGATGGACACCACGCTTGCAGTCGTGAGTGAGCGACTCTCGGCCGATGCCGATCTGCTGGTCGCGTTCGAAGCCGCCTATGGAGAAGGGCCTTCGCAGTCGAGCGTGCCGCGCGCGCTCGCAGCCTTCGTACGGACGCTGGTGAGCGGCGATAGCCGCTGGGATCGTTTTCGGCGCGGCGATACCCGCGCGCTGTCGGCTGCGGAGCAGCGCGGCCACGAGCTCTTCAACGGCGAGCGCGCTGAATGCTTTCACTGCCACGTCGGCTTCAACCTCACCACCAACGCCTTCCGCAACAACGGTGTGGCTCCGGACGACCCCGACGCTGGACGCCAGCTGATCAGCTCGCGCAGCATCGATGCCGGCCGTTTTCGCGTGCCTTCGCTGCGCAACGTCGCGGTGACCGCCCCTTACATGCATGACGGCTCACTTGCGACCTTGGAAGAGGTGGTCGAGCACTACGCCGCCGGCGGACGCGGCCACCCCAATACCGACCCGCTGATCTTGCCGCTCGACCTCAGCGCCCGCGAAAAAGCGGACCTCGTCGCTTTCCTGCGGGCACTGACGGACGAAGCCTTTCTGACCGATACACGCTTTGCGGCGCCGGCTGCCCCGGCGGGCGAGGCGCCGGTACCGTAGCGGTGATTCTTGGGGTGTTGGTTCAGACACCCGTCAGTGCGCGGCAGCCGTCTTGCCGTGTCCACGCTCCAGCGCGGCACGCGGAGCGGCGCTCGATCGAGCCTGCAATAGTGGGCGGTACGCGTCACGGTGCACCCAGGCCAGATACACGCCAGCGGCGACCATCAGCACCAGGATGCCGATGCCCGAGGGGGCGAGCACCAGGTGGAAGGCCACGATGTTCACCACGATGGGCGCCAGCACCACCAGCGCCAGCGGAACGAAGCGATTGACCAGCAGCAACACGCCGACCGCAATCTCCGTGAGCTTGAGCAGGGGGAAGAAGTAGCCGGTGGCCGCCAGAGCACCCATGAAGGCACCCGCAGCCGGCGGCAGCTCGGGCGGCGCCGACAGCTGAAACAGCCCGTTGATGCCAGCAAACAAGAACAAAGCTCCGAGGAGCAGCCGGGATACGATGGGGGCGAAACGGTTGATTGTGGACATGGGAATCTCCACTCACAACGTGCAACGTTGCGCTTGGACATACAATACAGCACCTTTTGAAAACAGTGTTGCATCCAGAGGAACAATCCGACCCGGCGCTGGAGGAAGTGCTGGCCTTCATTCGTGTGGCCGAGACGCTGAGCTTCACGCGAGCGGCCGCGCGCCTGGGGCTGCCCAAGTCAACCGTCAGCCGACGTGTGGCCCGCCTCGAGGCGAAGCTGGGCGCCACCCTGTTGCAGCGAACCACGCGCCGCCTCTCGCTGACGGAAGCGGGAACTCGCTATCACGAGCGCGCTGGACAGGCGCTGGCGTTGCTCGACGCTGCTGGTGGCGAGCTCCGCGCGCATCTGGACGAGCCGCGGGGCCACGTTCGCTTCACCGCTCCGTTCGAGACCGATTTCCTCTGGCCACTGCTCGAGAGCTTCTTGAATGAGCACCCCAACGTGACGCTGGAGGCCGAGCTCACTGACCGCAGTCTCGATCTGGTGGGCGGAGGCTACGATTTCGCCCTGCGCGCCACCTCGGAGCTGCCCGACTCGACCCTGGTCGCACAGCGCATCTCCGAGACCGAGTTCATTCTGGCGGCGAGCCCCGCGTATCTCGCCCGCGCCGGCGAGCCGCAGACGCCAGCCGACCTGAGCTCGCACTCCATGCTCCTGATGCGCGCGGTCGCCGGTCGCACCACGCTGCGCCTGAACGGTGCCAGCGGCCCGCAGCAGGTCAGCGTGCACGTCAGCGTCACCTGCAACAGCTTCGGACTGCTGTCGCGCGCAGCCTGTAGCGGTGCTGGCATACTCATGGCGCCCGTCAGCGCGCTGTTCGACGAGCTCTGCGCGGGTGCGTTGGTGCGGGTGCTGCCCGCCTGGATCGGCGCTCGCGGCACGATCTACTTCGTGCATCCTGGAGGGCGTTTTTTGCCCGCGAAGGTGCGCGCGCTGCGGGATGTGCTGGTGAAGGGACTGCGTGAGCAGGCAAGCCGACAGGCTGAGGTTTGTCAGCGAGGCGACGCTTGAGCTACGGTGAGCGGGTGTTGCGCCGGCCATGGGGGCTCGTCGGATTGTCGGTGTGGCTCCTGAGCTGCCAGGACGGATACCCCATCGCGCCAACGGCCTGTGATGACTGGTGCGAGGCGACGAAGGAATTCGTGTGCACGAGTGTCCGCTACGAACCGGCGCGGTGCGTTGCAGGCTGCGAGGAGCAAGGCTTTACCCGTAGACAGCGGTGTCAGGAGCAGTTGCGAGCGGTGATCGACTGTTACGCGAGCGCTCCCCCTCCACCCGGCCCCCGCTGCTCGGCAGGCGCCGCCACGGCCGCGCCGGAGTGCGCGAGCAAGACGGTCGAGCTCTCGCTCTGTATGAGCTCGTCCGCCGGCAACTGATACTGCTCAGGTCAGAACGCGCCTTCGAAGCCGATGCTCGGCACCGTGATTGGCCCGATCCCTTCGAAGCTGCACGTGTAAGCATTACACCCGCCGCTGAGCTGTTCCTTGTTCAAGGTGGTGTTCAGCACCTCCACCGCAAGGCCCCACCAGGCGCTCGGGCGCTTCACATACCAGCGCTTCTGAAGCTTGAAGTCGAGGCGCCAGAACGGAGGGGTGCGAGGCGGAGCGGTTGCGGCTTCGAGATAGGCGACCTCCGCCGGGATGCCGCTGTAAAGGATGACTCTACCGCCGAGCCGCCACTCACGCCCCAGGTTGTAAGACGCACCCACGTTCAACACGTGGGTGCGATCCGTGCTCGCAGGTCCGCGCAACCGCCGGGCCGAGCGCACCGAGCGAGACAGCGTGTACGAAACGAAGCCACCAAGATCCTGCGCCAGACTGCGGCGCAACATCAGCTCCGCTCCGTAGGCGTGACCGCGGGTGCGGAACTCCACTAGGTCTTCGCCAGTCGAGCTCTCGAGCTGCAGCAAGCTGATGAAGTCCGTCATGTTGAAAAAGGCGTTCTGAAACACCGCCAGCGACGCCGAAATGCCGGAGGGCAGCGCGTAATTGAGCCCGACGCTGTGTTGCACGGCGCGCTGCAGCCCGCCTTCGAGCGACGACTTGAGCCCGGGCACCGGGACGATGAAGCTGGGCGCTTGGTGCGCCAACGCCAGGCCATGGGTCATCGAGAGCCCGCGCGCCAGGTTG
>DASQDA010000564.1:0-11980 GCA_035634435.1 Polyangiaceae bacterium | reverse complement strand
ACATCGAGCTTGGGGTGACTGGGAAAGCTGAGCCCACGCACCGCCGCTGCGACGCAGGACTCCACCCGGCGGTCGCGCGGCCGAGTCGTGATCGAGACGCCCACGGCCCGCCCGTTTTGCACGGCGGCGCAGACGTTGAGCTGCGTCGAGCTAGGCAGTCCGCAATGCGAGAAATAGCTGCCGCGGTTGAGGATGGATCCGTACTGGCCCGCGGTGAGGTCGGCCTGCCCACGAGGGCCGCCGACCGACATTTCCTCGACATACGCCGCCTGGGCCGCTTCGCAGCTCATGCCGCTGCCCAGGATCGGGAAGCCTCCGCTCTTGCCCACGACACGCCCGCCACCTGCGCGCTTGGTCTTGCTGCCCGCCAGGCCAGCGTCCACCTCCACGTTCGAGGTGGTTTCTCCGTGAACCGCCACCTCGTCACTCTTCTTGCCGCGTGCGGTGAGAAACCAAACGCCTGCGGCGACGAGAATACCGCCCAGCAGCAGAACACCTATCAGAGCCTTACCGCGCGTGCTGCGCGCTTCCTGCACAACCACTCGCTCGATGGCGGCCTTTTCCGCACGGATCTCGCGATGCAGCTTCGCGTGCTCGGCGAACGGCGCAAATTCATCCCAGTCGCGAATGGCTCGCTCGTCCCGGCTCAGCGTGTCACGAATCAGGTCTGACTCCGTGAACGTGTGATTGGCGATCTGGAGCAGGAGCTCGACGGCGTTGAAGGGGCCGTGGTCCATCCCATCCTTGACGACCACGTATCGGGGTCGCGGATCGCTCTCGAGGCGAGCTTTGAGGGAGGCCAGCTCCGTCGTGGCGTCCACCGGCCCAACCGCACGGGGCGCCGGGCCGTTGCCCGGTCGCGCCGGTGGCTGCGCTGCGGGTTGCGGTGGCAACATCGACATGGACACGTCGACATCGAAATTCGCGTCGTGATCGAGGCGCGAGGTGTCTGCCGGCGGCGGCGGGACCGTACCAGGCGGCGCGAACTGATGCAGCGCTTGAGCCAACGCCAGCAGATCATCCGGCCGATGGCGAGCGTCGGAGACGAGAGCCTTGGCAAGCACGGCCTCGAAGGCCGGCGGTAGGCCCGCGACGAGCTCGCTCGGCCGCCGCATGCCCGCACCGACTGAAAGCCCCGTGAGCAGCTCGTAAAGCACCGCGCCCAGGGCGAACACGCTCGCTCGGGCGCCGCCAGGTCGGCCCGTGCGGTCCTCGGGAGCAAGACACGCGCGGTCGCGCGGCAGGACCGGCGGGGTCTGCGACAACTCGGCTGACACGCCGAAGTAGCCGGAATCCTGTTCGACCAAGCTCGAAGGATGCAGGAACAACAGCTGGCCGCGGCGGTGCAGCTCCGCGACCTCGACGCAGAGCGGTACCACGAGAGCGACGGACTGCTTCAGGTTGAGCACGTCCCCGCGCGCTCGAAGCTCTTCGATTCGGGCGCGCAACGTACCTGGAATGATGCCGGTGCCGACGGGAAGGGGAGTAATCAGGTGTTGCTGCTGCGCGCTGGTCATCCGAGGCGCGGATACTAGCAAACAAGTGCCTCGCGGAGCGAGTGGGCTCCCTGGCCCGATGCGTCGGCGGCGGCGCTTGGCCATTGGCCAGGCCCCTGCCGCGCGCGCCATCCCACGGGGCTGAACGTTTACAATGCAGTCTGATCGGGTCGGGCGGGACTCTGGAACGGGTGGCGGCGCTTCGTGTAGACGCCGCGAACGAATGGGCCAAGCACGGGGGCTATGTTGGCCGCGATGTCGGCATCCCACTCACCGCCATGCACGTAGTCGGTCACCTGCCGCCCATCGGCGAGCAGGGCGAACCCAGGCACGGTCGCGGTAGGGACCCCCAGCTCGGAGAGCTCAGTGGAAAAGTCGCCCGCATTCACCCGCAGCAAGCGCACGCCACGGAGCGCAGTCTGCATTTGCGGCGTACGCAGCGCGATAGCCACGCCATTGCAAGGAGCGCAATCGGGGGCCACCACGAACACGAGCACGGTCTCGTTCACCGCTTTCGCGGCGGCCGCTTGCTGCGAAATGGCCGCGCGTAGATCAGCGACGTCGGCATGGATGTCCACCATCCGCACGCGGCCGAGCAAGACCTCGCGAGTACCACGATCGAGCGTGACGCTGCCGGGCGCGGGCGGCGCGGGCGCAGCTGCCGAGGTGGGGCGCGGCGGCAAAAGCGGTGACGGCACCAGGCTTACGGCGTGCGGCGCCGAACCCATTGGCGCGTCCGGTCGCACCATGAACGCAATTGCAATGCCCGTCGCCACGACGGCGGTCGCGATGTTGACGATCCCGAGGGCAATCGCTGCTGTGGCCAGCCGAGCGCCGTGCTCGCGTCCCTCCGAACGTTGGATCTCGGAGCGCGCGCTGACGCCGAGCACGATCCCGAGCAGGCCCCCGACGCCAAAAAAGCAGAAAAAGCCGAGCACGCTCGCGATCAGGGCAAAGAGCGCGGTGGCGTTGGTTTTTGGTACCTGGGGCTGCGCGCTGGACACCTGGTTTACCTGTAGCTCATGCGGCTCGGCTTGGCTCACGCGAAGGCTCCTTCGACGGCAGGCCCGCATCGCTTCAAAGGACGTCTCTCGTTGCTGTATGCTCCGTCGCGGATGCGTTCACTCCTTCTCTTTCTGGTCTTCTGTGGCTGGTTCGGGGCCGCTCCAGCGCTCGCCCAGGAGAGCTCCGGGCCCCGCGCGGACGAGCCGCGTGCCGCTTCTGCCGACGAGCCCAGCGCCCCCAAGGAACACTTCAAGCAGGCGCTGCTGCACTACCGAGCGGGCCGGTACCGCGCGGCAATCGCGGAGCTGCAGGCAGCTCTGCTACTGGATCCGAAGAGCAAGGACCTGCTCTACAATCTTGCGCTCGTCCACGAAAAGCTCGGCGAGCTGGACGAGGCGATTGCTCACCTGGAACAGTACACATCCCTCGAGCCGGACCAGGCAGAGGTGCGCCGCGCCGAACAGACGGTGGCGCGCCTCCGCGGGGCGCGCAGCGAGCTGGTCCCTGCACGCACCGAGATCCGCAGCGTCGTGGTGCCCGTTGCCCCCCGCTTTCCCCCGCCAGCTGCGCCCCGTCCGGTGTGGAGCTCGCGAGCGGACGAATGGGTCCTGGCCTCCACCGGGGTTGCCATCGTCGCAGCGGCTATTGGCGTGGTCTTCGGGGTTCGCGCCCTGGTGCTGCATCCCGGGTCCGATCCGAAGACGGGGCCGGGCACGAGCATCGACGCTCTCCGCCAGGCGCGTGCCAGCTCGCGAGCTTCGGCCCGTGTGGCGGACGTCGGCTTCGCGGTGAGCCTCGGTGCCGGGGCAACGGCGGCGGGCCTCTGGCTCTTGCGCGAATGTCCCTGCAAGGTTCAGCTAGCTCCCGCTTCCACGCCGGGCCTCGCGGTTGGGGCTCACTTTTGAACCCGGCGCGTCCCCGCGGCTTGCTGCTCGGCACGCTCGGGCTCGGCCTGCTCGGCATTCATTGCTCAACGCTGGTGGCGGGTGAGCTGGATCGGGTCCGCTGTACGGACAGCGGCAGCATCGGTCCGCCTGCCTGTGAGGTAGGACAGACGTGTGGTCTCGGACGCTGTGTCACCTGCGCACGGCTGGAGCTGTGCGGCGACGCGGTCGACAACGACTGCAATGGGCAGATAGACGATGCCTGTGGGACCGAGTCTGGCGGCAGCGGCGGATCGACGCCTCAGAGCGACGGCGGCACCATGGGTGCCGTCGAGCCCGCCGCCGAGAGCGGCGGCGCAGCGCCCGCTCTTCCAACTGACGAGGGTAGCGGCGGGTCTAGTGGCGCGACCGCCGCCGGCCAGGCAGGAGCGCCACCTTGACAGGTGATTCAATGCATTCGCAAGGTTCACTTTCCGCCACCCCTTCACTGTAGTTACGAGTAATGATGAGGGACGAATCCCCACACGTGCTGGAGAGCGCGCCGTTCTTCCCCCGACCCCCTTCACGGCAGTTGCGTGCAAACCTCGCTCGGTTAATACACGAAGCTCGCTGACCCCCGCCGCTCCCTCCCTGCCCATGCCGGTCGTGGCCAACGAAGCGCTGCCGTTCTCCGCTGCGGCTGACGAGTCACCGCGAATTTGTCCGCAGTGTCGGCGAACCTTCGACGCGTTTGGCGATCGGCCGCCGCCCTCGGGTGCGCTGCCCAAGTGCCCGGAGCATGGGCTCGCCTTCGTCGCGCTGCATGACCTCACCCAGAGCGACAACGACCCGCTACTCGGCAGGACGGTGGCGGGTCGCTTCACGGTCGTCGGACGCCTCGGACGTGGCTCCATGGGCTCCGTCTATCGCGCACGTCAGGAAGCCATGGGTCGCGACGTGGCGCTCAAGATCGTGCGCCGCGAGCGAGCCTACGATCCAGAAACGAAGACCCGCTTCGAACGTGAAGCACGGGCGATCAGCACGCTCACGTCCCAGCACACGGTGACCGCATTCGACTTCGGCGAGTCCGAGGACGGCTCGTGGTTCCTCGCGATGGAGATGCTCGAAGGCGAGACCGTCGGTGAGCGCCTGCGTCGCGAAAAACGCATTCACTGGATCGACGCCGTGCGCTTCACGCGCGACGCGCTCAAATCGCTGGCGGAAGCGCACGCCAAAGGCATCATCCATCGTGACCTGAAGCCAGACAATCTGTTCCTCGTACGCCTACCGGACCGCGCCGGTCGACGCCAGGAGGTCTGCAAGGTTCTCGACTTCGGGATTGCAAAGTGGCAGGGCGGCGACGAATCGAAGATCGACCAGCTAGAGACACAGGCGGGGACAGTATTCGGTACGCCGCGCTACATGTCGCCTGAGCAGGCGCAGGGCTCGCCGCTCGACGCGCGCAGCGATCTATATTCCCTTGGGGTGCTGCTCTATCAGATGCTCGCCGGTCGCGCGCCCTTCGTCGACGACGACGCCGTGGTGGTGATGGCCCGCCATATCAAGGACTCTCCCCCACTACTCTCGCACGTGGCCGATGGCTTCGGCGTGCCGGCCGCGCTGGAGGAGATCGTACGCGCCGCGCTCTCGAAGTCTCCCGACGAACGTCCGCAGACTGCTGACGAAATGAGCGCGTTGCTGAAGCGCGCGCTCAAGCGCTCGAACGCCTCGACGAGTGGTGTTCAGCGCAAGGTCGGCGCGGCGTGGCGCGTTCGTTGGACTCCGTTGCGGCTCGCGCTGATGCTACTCGCACCCATTGGTATTTTGATGGCGCTGTTCGCGCACTTCTCACGACGTGTCGGTACTGACCTGCCTGCGCCCGCGTCCGTGCCCGCTACTTCGATCACGCCTGCCGCGGCGCAAATAGTGCCGCAGCGACCGCTGATAGGTCGGCAAATGGACGCACATTCATTGGAAAGTTCCAGCGAGTATCCCGAAAATGAACGCGTCGACGCGGGGCAGAGCGCCCCGCGACAGCGACGTCTCGCACGTCCGCGTCCGGCTGCGTCGCATCCCGCGTTGCCACGCAAGGGCAATGAACGTTACGGCCGCTTCGAATAGGCACACACGGTCAGGTCCGTGCGAGCTCGGTTAATCAGCGAGATTCGCCTAGATGTCCGCGCGAGCCAGGGCGTGGTGGCGTGGTTGAGGGCGTCTCGCGTTGCGCACACACGTCTGCATTGTGACGCGCTGCATCGCGGAGGATTCCGGGCAGCGGCTGGCCGGCCACAGTGACAGGGGTGAAAAGTCCAGATTCGCGTTGAGGCAGCCCAAATGTTAGCGTGGCTGCAACATGGACCCACGGGAACTGGAAGCGCTGGTACAGCGTTTGGTCCAAAACCCTCACGATCAGGATGCCATCACGTATGCGCATCAAGCTGGTCAATCGGACCCCCGCTCGTATGCGATGCTGTTGGAGAAGGTCGGCACGGCGACCAGCGATCCCGCATTCGCAGCACACTGGCTCACAGAAGCTGCAAATGTGTGGTCAACCTCCCTGGGTGACGCCCACCGCGCCGCCCGAGCGTTGATGATCGCGATCGATCGAGACCCCACACAGGCGGTCGCCGCCGAGAGGTTGGCAGATCTGTATCGTGAAAAGGGCGACAGCAAAGCGCTGGTGGCGTTGCTCGAGCGACGCAGCAAAGCGCTCGCTCCGCTCGCTCAACACGACCCGGCGATGCGGACGAACGTCGCCGCGATTCACGAGGAGCTCGGACGTTTGTGGTCAGAGCCGCCGCTGTCACAGCCGAAAAAGGCTGTCGACAACTACCGGCGGGCAATCGAGTGCGACGCCTCGAGTCAGTATGCGATCTATGCGCTGCGCGAGCTCTACAAGGCGCAAGGGCAGCTCGCTGAAGCAATTCCGCTATTCGGCATGGAGCTGGCGCTGGTCGAAGACGTGGAGCGGCGCGCCGCACTGTTACAAGACGAGGCCGACGCGCGTCGCAGCCTCGGTGATCTAGCTGGCGCTGCACAGAACTACCGCCAGGCGCGGGAAGCCGAAGGTGGGGTCGACCCCGCTCTCAAGCAGCAGCTCGCCGCCCTGACGCTCGAGCGCGTCCAGCTCGCTCAGCCCGTGGCGAACGAGGAACGCCAGGAAGCAGCGCAGCTGTTCGTGGAGCTCTCCGAAGAGTACCCCGGGGAGCATGGCTTTTCGTACGCGTTGTGTGCGCTCGAACTGTCGCCAGGCCACGATCGAGGGGTTCAGCTCGCCATCTATTATGGCGAGCAACTTGGGCGGCTTAAGGAGGTCGCACCGCGCGCGGCCGCCTACTTGCGCGCGAATCCCCAGGGCGCGCTGCAGCCAGAGGCGAGGGGCGTCGTGGCACAAGCCATGGAGCTCGGTGGCGATGTGTCGCTGCTCGACGCGCTCGGTCCAGCGCCAGGAGCAGCCGTCGACGAGCAGGTCCAGAGCTTGATCGAGGTCGCGCAAGCTCTGGCGCGCAAAGCCAAGAAGAACGAGGCTGCAGCGAAGTATCGCGAGGCGCTCGCGCTCGATCCTGGCAATGTCGATGCGGTAGCGTTCCTCGAGCCTTACTTCCGCCAGACCCGCAAGTTCCCCGAGCTGCGGGACATGCTGCTCACTGCGGCGCGCAGCACCGAAGCGGACGTCGACCAGCGGCGCGCCTGGCTGAAGGAGGTGGCTGCCCTGTGCGAGTCCCAGCTGCGCGATCCCGCCTCGGCAATCCAGGCATTGCAGGAGAGCGTCGCGCTGGACCCCGACGACGAGCCGGCGCGTGGACAGCTCAAGCGGTTGCTGGAAAAGGCCGGGCAGTGGGACGCGCTCGCCGAGTTGATGACGCGTGAGGCCGAGCAGACCATCGACGTCGAGACGCGCATTTCGCTCGAGCGTGCGGTTGCGAAGCTGCACGAGCAGAAGCGCAAAGACCCGGTGGCCACGGGTGAAGCTTGGGCCCGCATCGCCTCGCTGACGCCCGACGACGATGGCGCAATATTGACCGCCGTCACTCACTTCGAGCAGGCTGACCGCCGCGATCTGGCGGCGAGCGCTATTGCCGACAACATCGAGTTCATCTCGAACGAAGCGACGCGAGCGTCCCTGCTGGCGAAGCTCGGGGAGCTGAGGCTGACCACCGGCGAGACGTTGGCGGCGGGTGAGTCGTTTGCCGAAGCGGCCACGCTGTCGAAGAACGCCGCGCAGTGGGCCTCCGCCGAAGCGGCCTTCGTGCAAGCCGAAGCGTGGGATCAAGCCGCAACCTCCGCTGAGGAGCGCGCGGGGCTCACCAGCGACGATCGCGAGAAGGCCGCGATGTGCGCGCAACAGGCGGAGTACCTGCTGAAAGCCGGCGACGAGGCCGCTTCGCTCTCGAAGCTCGAACAGGCGACCGAGCTCGATCCAGCCAACGACACGTTCGCGGCTGCGCTCGAAGCGCGTTACGAGCAACTCGGCCGCAACGAGGACGTGGCTGGCTTCCTGTTGAAGCGCGCGGACAAGCTCACCACGCGCGAAGCTCGCGTGCCCTTGCGCATGCGCGCGGCGGTCATTCAGCGTGACACGCTGGCGGACCCCGACGGCGCCCGAGCGACGCTGATCGCGCTTTTGGAGGACGGCGACGAGGCCGAGGCTCTACTCTGGCTCGCCGAGGACGCGCAGGACAACGCCGAGACGGAAGCCGCCGTTCGGTACCTCTCGCGGCTGGTGAAAGCCAGCGCCGACCCCGAAAAGAAGATCGAGTACGCGTTGCGCGAGGCGGCGCTCGTTGCCGACGTCGAGGAGGACCTGAGCGGAGCGCTCGAGCGGTACGACCGCATCCTGCGTGACCTGGACCCTCGCAATATCGAGGTCCTCGAACGCATCGCCGGTCTGAACGAACGCCTCGACCGGCCCAACGCGACCGCTGCGGCGCTGGAGAAGCGCCTCGAGCTCGTAACCGAAACGGAAGCGAAGCTCGCTACGGCCGAGCGTCTGGCTCGCCTCTACGAGGGAGAGCTGGACGATCCGCAGGCAGCCATTCGGGTGCTGAACGTGATCCGGTCGCTCGAGCCGGAGGACTTCGACGCCGTCCAGCGCCTCTGTGAGCTCTGCGAGCGGGTGGAAGACTGGCCGCGAGTCGCCGAGCTCCTGGCCCTGCTGATCGAGGTAGAGGGTGACGAGGCCGAGGTCAGCCGGATGACGCGGCGTATCGCTCAGGTCCTCCACGAAAAGGTGGGGGACGGCGATCAGGCGCTGGCCGTGTTGATGCACGTCGCCGACGGCGGCGACGAGCCTTGCCGCGACGAGTACGTGCGGCTTGGCGATGAGCTCGGATGGAAAGGTGTCGTCGCCAGCAAGCAGGTCGACTTGTTGCTCCGCGATCCCAGCCGCCCGAACAGCTCCTTGGCATTGATATATGCGTTCGATCGCTTCCTGAGCATGGGGCGCGAAGCCGATGCTGCAGGCGTCGCCAAGGAGCTCGCCCGCAGTCGAGGCGCCGACGTGATGCTGGCGCGGCGACTGGAGGAGATCGCGGTCAAGCTCAAGGATCTCGACGCGCTCGGCATCGCTCACGATCTCATCTCGCAGGAGCTGTCCGGCTCCACGCGCGCACAGGAGCTCGTGCGACAGGCAGAGGTGTTGCGACAGGTCGGCGTGCCGCCAGCGGAGGCGTTGCAGCATGGCGAGCAGGCCCTCACCAGCGTGCCACCCGCCGAGGTGGATCCGCTGCTCGAACGCCTGTCGCGGCTGGCAGAATCGCCGGCTGCGATCATCGATATTTACGAGCGCCAGGTCACGCGTTGCAAGGTTCCGAGCGATCGCTTGCAGGCGCTGGCGCGGGCAGCGCAGGTTGCCGCGGAGCACGAAGACCTCGAGCGTGCTCGCCAGTTCCTCGACATCGCCTTGGGCGGCAGCATCCAGGACGAAACCCTGGCCGTGCTGGAGGACTCCGCGCGCCAGAGCGATCTGGAGAGTGGTGGCAACCGTTTGCGCCGCACGCTGGCGGAAGCGATGGCCGCCGGCGGACAGGGGTCGCGCGATGGCGGCCGCACCCGCAGCACATTGCTCGGCAGAGCTGCCGAGCTGGCGCACCAGGACCTCAAAGACACCGCGCAGGCGTTCGTCTGGCTCGGCGATGCGATCGTCGCTCATGTGGATGACGAGCGGCTCGGTGCGCTCGAGTCGCTGGCCGCCGAAATACGCGAGCCCAGCCGCGCCGAGGCCGTGCTCAGCCGCGCGCTCGAGGAGGTCTTCGATGGCCCGCTCGTTCGCAAGCTGCTGGCTCGGCGCGCGTCCATTCGGCGCGACAAGCTCGGCGACCGCATCGGCGCCGCCGCCGATCTGAAACGCCTTCACGACCTTTCACCCTCCGATCTGACGGTCATGGAGCAGCTGTCGGCGCTCTACACCGAGCTCAACGATCATCGGGGCATGGTCCAGCTTTACGAGGATCAGATCCTCCGCGGCAAGGATCCAGCTGGGCGCGCCGAGCTGGCGCGCAAGGTTGCGAAGCTGTGGGAGGGGGAGCTCGACGATCCCCGCGAGGCTGCCGACGCGTGGCGCCGAGTCCTCCGCATGAAGGCCGGGGACACGGAGGCTCTCGAAGGCCTCGAGCGCACGAAGAGCAACATGTTGCGCCGCCGAGAAGCGGCTGATTCCAGCGTTGCCGCCTCGCCGACGCCGTTCGCGCCTCCGCAAAGCCAGCGGTCGGCGGCGGTTTCCCTCCCGGAAGACAACAACGAGCCCACTGGCAGCCCCGAGAGCGCCACCATCGACAGCACGAGCCCGGTTGGTCTCGTAGACAGCGCGGACTCATCCGACAGCCAGCATCCCGACGGCCCTCGAGCAGCGGGCGTCGGTTCCGCCAGCCAGGAGGAGGGTCTCGCGACCGCGGCGCCGCTTGCGTCTGGGGACGTCGCAAGCCGCAGCTCGGACGCGCAAGCCACCTCTGCGGAGGACGCAGTCGAGCCGCCGCTGGACACCGAATCCGGTCAATCCGAGCCTGCGGAGGCGATGCTCGGCGAGAGCTTCGGCCCGAGCGAAGACACAGCGATCACTGGCAGCGTGCCGCCGGTGATCCGCGGATTCACCTCCAGTGACGCTCCCGGCCTCGACAGCTGGTCCGTCCCGCTGGCGAATGTGATCGCTCCGGCCGCTGATGCCGGCCTCACGGCGGCATCCGATGCGGACCGCGCCACCCTTCCCGGTCTGCAAGAGCTCGCAGGTGCCGAGGAGATCACTGCGCGTCAGACGCAACCCAGTGGCGACCTCGACCTGGACATCGACATCAACGTCAGTGGTGCCACACCAACACCCCCGCCTTCTGCTGCCCAGCTGGTGACCACGGACGCAGACGGCTCGGACCCCGAGCTGGGCGAGCGCATGGCAGAGTCCGGTGTGTCCGAGTCGGGGAGCACCCGCAGGGAGTCGGCGGAAAGGGCTACCAGCCCGGATCTGCGTGTCGAGCCGCCAGCAGCGCCTTCAATCCGCCCTCCGCTGCCACCCGGTGCTCGCAACCGCGGCGCCACACCCCCGCCGCCGCCCATGGGCTCGCGGACGCCACCCCCGCCGCCGCCTGGCATGCGCAGCAGGACCAAACCGCCGCCGCCCCCAGTCAAGCGTGGCTCTGCCGCTGGTGCTGGGGTCAAGACCGGCAATGGTGGGAGTGCCGCAGCGGCGCTGCCGCCTCCGAATGAGGTGCGGGTGCCGTCAGAGGAGGATGAGCTCGTCGTCGATGAAGACGAGCTCATCGACGACGGGCCTCGCTGAGCACGGCTCGGGTCGGCGGCTCCTGCTGCCGATCCGGTCGCGCGCCAGGCGAGCAGATGTGCACGCTAAGGAAGTAGCCCCAGCTCCAAGCGGCCTTGATTCGCGTCGACGCGCGCGCGCTGGCCGAAAGGAAGCGGTCGGTTGCGAGCGCCGTGCCCGAACTCGAGGCCCGCCAAGATTGGCACCCGGAGCTCCGCCAGGCGTTCCTGCAGGACCGCTTCCACCGGCACACCATGGGTGCCAGCGGCGCAATCGGTGAAGTCACCCAGCACCACGCCGGCAACCCCGTCGAAGGCGCCAGCGATAATCAGCGCGGTAAGCATGCGGTCCACCCGGTAGGGTGCTTCCGTGATGTCCTCCAATGCCAGAACGGCACCGCGGGGCAAGCGCAACCGTCCGGCCGCATGGACTGCGAAGAGAACCGTGAGGTTGCCGCCACACAGCGGTCCTTCGGCAGCGCCGGAATGCCAGCCGCTCAGCCCGCTCAGAGAGTGGGCTCGCGTTGGTTCTTCGAGGGCGAGGCGCCATTCGTCCTGCGCGACAGCGCTCGCGCGCCCCAAGCCGGCGACGTTCTCGGCATGCAGCGAGCAAACCCCGACCGCGAGCGCCTCCAGATGCAACGCAGTGACGTCCGAGAACCCGACGAGCCACTTCGGGCTACGCTGCAGCTGCGTCCAGTCCACGCGGTGAGCGATGCGCGTTGCACCGTAGCCGCCGCGAGCGGCAATGATCGCGTCTACGGGCGCGGCGAGCGCCGCCTCCAAGCTCGACCGCCGCAGCTCGTCAGGCCCCGCCAAGAAGCCGTTGCGCGCCAGGCACCCTTCGGCGATCTGCACCTCATAGCGTTC
>DASQDA010000563.1:0-6715 GCA_035634435.1 Polyangiaceae bacterium | reverse complement strand
GGAGTGTCGCTGCTGGCAGCGGGCTGCGGGAGCAAAGGGGCTGTGTCCCTCACCGCGGCCATCGAGGACCCAGCTCTCGAGGTCCGCCAAGGCGCGCTCGGCTCGACCCTGGCGGGCAGCTTCGTGCTGGTGCTGGAGCTCGGGAGCGTGGCGCCTCGCGGCACGGAGGTGACCCTTGGCGCGCTGGGGCTACGTCGGGGCAGCGAGGTGCTGGTCGAGCCCTTGGCGCTGGACGCGGACACGCCTTTCCCCGTCGAGGTGGGCGTGGGCGACTCCGTGCGCGTGGGCTTCGCCGTCGACAGCGGCAGCATCGTCGACGCCGCGCAGGCGAGCGCCGTGTGTGCGGGCCAGGTCGTTGTCGCGGGCACGCTCAGCGACACCCTCAGCGAGGGCAAACCTACGCCGGTCGCCAGCTCGCCGTTCACTCCGACCTGTCCGGACTGAGCGCCGGCGGCAGGCTCGAGCGCGGGGCCTGCCGTGCTAAATCCGATGCATGAGCAAGACGCACCAGCGCGAAGAGGCGCTCGACGCCATTGCGGGCGAGCTCCGCAACGAGAGCTTTTCGAGCCTGCGCAAGCTCTCCGAAAAGCTCGAGCTGGCCGTGGTTCGCTTTCGCGAGAGCGAGGCCGCAGGCGGTGAGGTCATGCTGCAATGCCGCGCCGCTGCCGCCGAGGCCCTGTGGAAGGTCATCGTGCAACGCGAAGCCATGGGCTTCGGCCGTCACGACTACGTTTACAGCGCGTACGGCGTGCCCCCCGTGATCGTCGCCCTGATGGGGCCCCAGAAGAAGCGCGCGTGACGCTCTGCTGATGGGCGCGCCCGCGGGAACGAGCGCGCTCGTCAGCGCAGTCAGTCGCCGGGCAACCCAGCACGCCAACCCCGCCCCAGCAGCCGCGCCGCGCCGGCCCAACGAGTCGCACGCGGGGGACGCCTCAGCAAGGTGGCGGTGTGGTAACGACACGGCATCACCTTCGAGACGCGAGAAAGGGAAGGGCGCGAACGACACGCTCACCCCATCCAAGCGCCAGAGTTGCCTGTCGCAGGTCGCGCGCGACTGCGGGTGAAACGACCCTCGCGGGCAGCCCCGAGCTCACGCGTGCTCGAGCCCAGCGCCGCGCGTCGCTCAAGGCTCAGCGGCGCCGCTCAGGGCTCGCCGGGAAGCGGACCAAAGTCAGCGGGCGGCACGCGGTGGTGCGTCGCGGCTTCGTATGCAGACGCGACCTTGAGCACCGTGGGCTCATCACCGGGGCCGGCCCAGAACATCATGCTGGTCGGCATGGGGTTGGGGAGCTTCGACTCGACGCTGCCGGGGACGGACACGTAGCTCTTGGTGTCCTCGCTGAGCTGGTACTGCGCTTCGTAGACCACATCGTTATAACCGGAGGGCACGATGATCTCTGGGACGCCGAGCAGATCCGTGATCGAGGGGCCGTTGGGTCGCATGTCTTTGGTGACCGGGTCGCGCGCGTACTCGTTCTTCTCTACGGGCGCGGGAATGTTGGGAATCACGAGCACGTCGAGGTCGTTCTGGAGCATCACCTTGGCGACGACCATGCGGGCGATCGTCACCATCTTCAGACGGTCGATACCCTGCGTTGCGCGGATGTCCTGGGCGTCGACTAGGGCCGTGTTCTCGGCCGCCACTCGCAAGGGGTCGGCAAACCAGGTCGCGTTGGCGACGAAGCTCGACCAGTCGCTGATCTTCGTGTCGCCGCGTTCTTGCAGGTAGCGATCCATCAGGAAAGGGGTGCGAAGGGCGTTGTCCAGACCGCTGGTGATGCGGCGCAAGTTCAGATTGTCCGAGAGCGGGGCCTGCCGTAGCGACAGCTTCACCAGGTAATCCTTGGAGGTCACATCGTGGCCGGGGACCGCAAACTCCAGCTCTTCGCCGACCTCCTGGAAGAAGTACTCGGGCGCGTTGACCGGCAGGATCTCGGAGAAGGCGTCCTGGAAGGTGTACGCCATGTCGGGCATGGCCGGGTCGTCTGGGTACAACGGGTCCACGGACTCGACGAGCTCGGCCCCGAGTGTGTCACCGAGCACGTTCTTGATTTCTGCATTCACCTGATCGCTGATCGCCACGTTGTTGAGGTTTGGCTTGATCATGAACTCACGCACGACGCCCACCCGCATGCCCGCAAGTAGCTCTGGCTTGGCTGCGAGATCGGCATTCTCGACGATGAAGCTCGCGTAGGGCTCGTCGGGAATGAGGCTCTGGGGCAGGGCGCTGAACATGTCGTCGGGATCGAAGTAACCGGTGGTCGGATCCTTCAGAGCGTCGAGCACCCGCGCGGCGTCCCCGAGCGTGCGGCACAGAACGCCGGGGCGATGATTGATGTGTTGCGCCGTCCAGCCGCGATCAGAGGAGATGATGCCCTTGGTGGTCACCAAACTGGCGACGTTGTTCGGGTTTGCCGGGATGCGGCACGAGCCGCCGGTGGTCTCGCAGATGGCGCAGCTCACGAGATTGGCGGCCACGGAGGCCCCGGCGCCGCCGCTCGAAAACCCCGGCGAACGCTCGGTATCGTACGGCGTGCAGGCAGTTCCGCCCCAGGTGGCGCGGGCGTTGTCCGTGGGCGGGACGAAGCGCGCGCCGGGCGTAGCCGGACCGCTGTTGGTACCGTTGTTCACCTGACTGGCGATGGACTTGGCGTAAATGATCGCGCCCTTGTCGCGGAGCTGAGCCACCAGCGTCGAATCATCCGGCGGAGCGTCCATCGCGAAGGCGACGTCGTTTCCGCCCGTCGAGCGCATGTCCTTGGCGTCGTACCAATTCTTCACCGAGAAGGTGATGCAGTACATGGGCATCTTCTCGAGGTCGGGCTCGCTGCCGTACTGCTCGTCGAGCTCGGCGGCGCGCTCGAGCGCGTCGGGGTGAGCTCGAAAGGCTTCGCACTCTGCCGGTGCATCGGCGGGCAGCGGTCCCGTGGACGGGTGTGCGTCGTAGTCACCCTTGCAGGTGACGGAGCGTTCACCACGGATATTGAGACTCTCGAGCGCGTTGACCTGACCCGCGTTGGGGATGCCGGTGATGATGCCCATCTGCTGGAATACGCTGGGATCCGACGCCGACGCCTGCATGCGGCCGAGCTCGATGGGCGCACCCGTGTACTTGTCCAGGTCGGGCAGCATGTCGCTGATGGGCACTGTCTGCGTCGCATAGCTGAACATCGAGCCCGCCCGCACGTAGCCAGGCGCTTCCGGCACGGGGGCTCCGTCGGCCGTGACCAGCCGCGTACACGGCCCGTTATAGGCGGCCGCGCGATCGATGTACGCCTGCACCAGCCCGCGGCAGGTCAGTTGTTTCGACTGGATGGCGGCATGGATGTCGCTGATCGTCGCTTCCACCAAGTTGAAGCTGCGAGCCTCGACGATATCGACATCCTCGGCATCGTCGCTGCAGCCCAGGCTCAGCATCAGCGGTAAGCACGCGAGCACGGGGCGCCAGGATCGAGGCGCTGGCTTCGGGGGCATCGTTGCGGTCTGCATGGGGTCTCCTCGGTGGCAGTCGGCCCCGGGCGAAGATCGTCCCGAGGCGACTGAGGAGGCGCACTTGGGGGAGTGCGCCATGAGACCCGGTGTAACAGCCGCAAGTTTCGGCCTGCTTTCCCCCGCATGGCGGGGGCACGCGCCGCGCCGAATGTGCGGAGGCTGCGGGGGAGGGAGCCTGCGCCCGCTTCGTCACTCCTCTTGCAAGCGCCCGCGGACGAACGGCGCGTGCCCGCGCAAGTACTCATCGGTCCAGCCGCCGTTGGCGGGCGCGCCTGGCACCAGCAGGCAGGTGCTGTCCGGCACACAATCGTCGAGCTTCCACGCCGTCCAGCTGATCTTGCGAGCCTTCATCCAGTCGTGCCACTGCTGGGCTTCTTCATCGCACACGATGCCATCTCGCCCGCCGTCGGAGTGCGACGCGCCCCACTCGGTCACGAACAGGGCGAGGCCTTGCGAGATGGCGCTGTCTCCCTTCGAGCGAAAGCGTGCCCCATGCGTGCAGGCGTAGAAATGCAACGTGTACATCAGGTTCTCGCCGGCGACCGGCGAATAGGCAGCCAGGTCGACGTCCTGCGACCAGGTCGGCGTTCCCAGCACGATGATGGCTTCGGGGTCGTTCGCGCGGATCGTCGCCACCATCGCCTCGTGATAGGGCTTGAGCTCCGTCTCCCAGATGATCTGCTCTGGCTCGTTGAAGGTCTCGTAAATGACGTTCGGTACGCCCGCGTACTTCGCCGAGATCGACGCGAAAAACTCCTTGGCCAGCGCGGTGTGTTTGTGCGCGTTGTGGTCGTGCCAGTCGATGATCACGTAAACGCCCGCCTCGATGGCGTTGTCGACGATGCGCTCGACCTGCGCTCGCGCCTTGGCGGGATTGGTCATGAAGGCGTTGTCCGGCTCAATCCCCATGGCGGCGCGGATCACCGAAAGCTTCCAGTTGTTGCGCATCCAGCGGAGCGCGGTCGGGCTCTCGGCGTAGCCACTCGGTTCCCAGTTGAGCCACATGCTGCTCACCCCTTTGAGCTGCACGGGATCACCCGCTGCGTTCAGCAGCTCGCTGCTCACCACGCGCAGACGACCGTGCGTTTGTACCGGCGTCGGGCCGAGGTCACCTGCCCCGAGGTCATGGTTGGACCCCACGCCGTTCTGGCCAGCAGGGACGACCGGCGGCAGCTTTTTGCTGTCGTTCTGCTCCAGGGCGTCACAGCCGAAGGAAAAGCCAACCAAGAGCGCGGTTGCAAGGAAACAATGTCTCGCCATCGTGTAGCGGTATGTGACCGCTCGCGCGCCACTCTGCAACCACAACTGTCACGCTGTGGAACGGTATCGCTTACAACTCGGCATCTGGGACCGGTTCCAGCTTTGGCAGGAGCCCGCGCTCGACGTGCCCGCGCTTTTCGTGATCCGGGGGCGGCGGAGCGCCCATACGCAAAGCCCTTGGCTACCCGCGACGGTTTGGCGGGCTTGCTCGAGCGGGGTTGCCGATTGCTTGGGCGGGAAACCGCCCCCGTGGGTCGGCTCCGCGCTAGACTCGGAGCGGCCCAGCGTGGAAGGCGTCACCATCGAACAATTGCGGACCCTGCGCGCCGTGGTCGAGGCGGGCAGCTTTTCGGCTGCGGCGCGTCGGCTCGGGCGTGTGCAGGCGGCGGTGAGCCAGTCGATCGATCGGCTCGAAGCTCAGCTTGGGCTGCGGCTCTTCGACCGCTCCGGGCGCCTGCCGCGGCTCACGCAGCACGGGGAAGCAGTGGTGGCTGCGGCGGCGCGAATTGCTGCGGACCTGGAGACTCTCGACGCTGTTGTCGCATCGCTCAAACGTGGCGCCGAGACGACGCTGCGCGTGGTGATCGACAGGCTGTTCCCGGTGGATGCGCTGGTGGCGTTCGCCCGAGAGTTCCAGGAGCGGCATCCCGAGGTCGAGTTGATCCTCTTCACGGACGTGCTCTCGGGGGTCACCGCTCATGTCCGTGAGAAGCGCTCGACGCTGGGCGTGGCTGTGGAAGATGCGGACATGACGGACCTGGAGGCGCGCGTGCTGGCAGAGGTGCGCCTCGTATCGGTGGCTGCATCGACGCACGCGCTGGCTCGCCACGCGGCGCCCATCGATGCCGTCGGACTCTCGGGCGCGGTGCAGATCGTGCTCGGTGAGCAGCGTCACGAGGCGGATCGCGATGCCGACCTCCACGGCGTGTTGTCGCCCCGCACCTGGCGCGTGGTGGACCTCGCGACGAAACACGCGCTCATCCGCAACGGCCTCGGTTGGGGGCATCTGCCGGAGCACCTGGTGCGTGAAGACCTGCGCAGCGGGCGCCTGGTCGAGCTTCAGCTCGACGCCCTGGGGAGCACCGCGCTCAGGCGTTCGCTGCTGCTCGTCCGCCGGCCCGAGCTGGTGCTGGGTCCGGTCGCCAGGTGGGCGGAGCGCCGGCTTGGCGAGCTGTGTCGAGCGGGCACGGCTGCAAGCGACGGCGAGCATCACCTGGAATGATAGCAGCCATCACCCGAGGCGCAGTTTCGGCGAGCACCCGAAGGTCTACATTCAAGCTCATGAGCTCCCTGTCAGTCTCTGAGTCGGTTCGCACACTTGCAGACGCGCCGCCCACCGTGCGCAGCGTCGAGAGCATCCACGGCAGCACCGCGCCGCATTGGGTCGGTGACGGCTTTCTGGTCTCCACGTACTTTCCGAGCGCGCTGCTGTCGGCCGAGCGCGTGAGCCCGTTTCTACTGATGGATTACGGGCCGCCCCGTGAATTTGCGCCGCTGGCGCAGGGCAAACGCGGCGTTGGCTGGCACCCTCACCGTGGCTTCGAGACTGTCACCGTTGCCTGGGAAGGATCGGTCGCGCACCGCGACAACGCGGGCCATGCGGACGTGATTGGTCCGGGCGACGTGCAATGGATGACGGCGGGTGCCGGGATCTTCCACGAGGAATACCTGGAAGAAGCCCTGACGCGCGCGGGGGGACGCCTGCACATGATGCAGCTCTGGGTGAACCTCCCCCGCGAGCACAAGGCGACCGCGCCGGCTTATCAGCCGCTGAAGGCCAGTCAGTTTCCAAACATCGTGCTGCCCGGCGGCAGCGTCGTGCGCGTCATTGCGGGTGAGCACGCGGGCGCCCGAGGCCCTGCTCGCTCCTTCACACCCCTGACCCTGCTCGATGTTCAGCTACGTGCCGGTGAACAAGTCCCCGTGAGGCTACCGGCTAGCTACAATGCGCTGGCAGTGGTGG
>DASQDA010000562.1:0-4899 GCA_035634435.1 Polyangiaceae bacterium | reverse complement strand
GTACCTCGGCGGGTACAAGGGCCTCTTGCAGGGACAGAGCGTGGTGGTGACGCCGTCCGTGCGCGCGAACGCGTCGGTCTTGCACAAGCACGGCGGGAGCCCCATTCAGAACAGCCGGGTCAAGCTCACGAACATCGCCGACTGCGTGAAGCGCGGGCTGGTCAAGGACGGCCAGAACCCGCTCGAGGTCGCGGCTCAGCAGCTCACGAAGGACGAGATCACGATCCTGCACACGATCGGCGGCGATGACACCAATACGACCGCGGCCGATCTCGCCGCCTATCTCGCGGCTCACGGCTACGCTCTCACGGTCGTGGGCCTGCCGAAGACCATCGACAACGACGTGTATCCGATCCGCCAGTCGCTCGGAGCCTGGACGGCAGCGGAGCAGGGCGCCGTTTACTTCGAGAACATCGTGAACGAGCACTCCGCCAACCCGCGGATGCTGATCGTGCACGAGGTCATGGGGCGCAACTGCGGCTGGCTCACTGCCTACACGGCCAAGCTCTACCGGGAGCGGCTGAATCACCCGGACTTCTTGCCGGGCTTCAACCTGGCGCGCTGGCACAAGGACATTGATGCAGTCTACGTGCCCGAGATGGAGTTCGATCTCGAGGGCGAAACGCAGCGCCTTCGCGCCGTGATGGACGAGCAGGACTGCGTCAACGTGTTCGTCTCGGAGGGCGCCTGCGTCGACCAGATAGTGCAGGAGCTCGCGAGCAAGGGAGAAGCAGTACCTCGCGACGCGTTCGGCCACTACAAGCTGGACGCCGTGAACGTCGGACAGTGGTTCAGCAAGCAATTCGCGAAGCTCTTGGGCGCTGAGAAGGCGCTCGTGCAAAAGTCCGGCTACTTCGCCCGCTCCGCCGCCGCCAACCGCGACGATCTCCGGCTCATCCTGAGCATGGTCGCTCACGGGGTCGAATGCGCCCTGCGCGGCGAGTCGGGCGTGATCGGACACGACGAAGAGCGAGGCGGGCGCCTGCGCGCCATCGAATTCCCGCGCGTGAAGGGCGGAAAGCCCTTTGACACGAGCACGCCGTGGTTCGAAGGCCTGCTCAGCGAGATCCACCAACCCAAGGGCAAAACCGTGAACGTCGAGCACTGAAACGCGACGGGAACGAGGTTCAGTGTCCGGCCCGGATCAATATTCGGGCACCCAGGAACACGGTCCAGCGTCTTGCATCGGGTTGCGCGCTTCACTTTCGAGCAGTGGCGTCGGCTGCGGAATACTCTGCGCTGCGCCGCGCGACTGCTTGCAGGAGTACACCTGGGATTGACCACAGCCAGAGGCCCGAGCGGTACGCGGCCCCCAGTCTTCCACCTCGATTCGCGACTCCGGACAGGAAAAGCGCCGGGACGCGTCTGAACGAACTACATTCTGGCCTGCGCTGCCGCACCCGCCGACGAGAATCGCCGCGCTCGCCAGAACCAAGGGGATAGCCTGTAAACCGTGCTTCGAAGGTAGCGTCGCCACGTGCAACGCATACCACTCTTCGACGCAGAGACGGGGGCGCTGTTTAGCGCGACTGCGCGCAGATGGAGCGATGCTCGTTGCTCTTGGTACACGGCTGCTCGACCGATTCAGCGCACGCTCGAGATTCTTTCAGTTGCGGGGGCAACAGTGGCGCACGGTTGGCACGTGGGAGGGCAACGTGAAGGTGCGCGCCGTCCCGTTCGACGCCGTCGACCTCGATTTGGGCAGCCTTTGGGCAGACATTCGCCGGCGCGAGCAGCGCTAGCTCTCACCGCGACTGCGCCCCGACGCGAGACCCCGGGCCCCACTGCGGCGACAGCCTCAGGAACTGCTGAACGCCTGGAGCAGGGCACAAGGGCCTGTAAGGTCAGCCGGGGTTGCGACACGTACACGGCGAGGGTGGGTGACGAGCAGGATGCAGCCGGGGTAGGCGGCGGCGGAATTGACGGCATCATCTCCCTCGACCGCCTGGGCCAGGAGAAGGTCGAGCCGATGTATCATCCACGCCAGGAGTGCTCTCGATGGTGAGAACGACCTTTCCTCTTGGCTCGCTGGTGTTGCTGGCGGAGCTCTGTGCCTGCTCAGGCGCCCAACCGTCCGTTCCAAACGGGCCGCAAGGAACGCGAGACCGGGCTGTGAGTCCTGCTAGTGATTCGCCCCCCTGAAGCGCCCCCATGGCCCCCTCCTCGGTCACGCTCGTCTCCGGTGCCCCCGTATGACTGCATGGCTCAGACGCCCGTGGGCAAGCGTTTCGAGTCCATGGAAGAAGCGTGTGCAGCGCTCGGTTGCCCGGATGATTGCAGAGAGAATGGCTCCAGGTCGACCGCCGTGACTGCCGTGGTCGAAACGACGAGACGTCGAGGAGCGAAAACGCATCACCTCGAAAGCACCGCATTGCGCGTACCGCGCAGTCCGCAGTCGAAGGGTGTCAGCAGCGATCCGGCCTTCTCTCCGACATCAACCCGAGCCCAAGAGTCGCGCAGTTGCGGCGCTGCACGATGAATGAGAAGGTTCCGGAGTGCTTCGCCTTGACCGCATGATTGGCTGGCTGATTGCCTTTCAGCTGCTCATCGGCTGTCAGCAGCCTCGGCGGGGGAATCCTGACGCTCAGCCTGCAGGGAGCGCGCGAGCTGCGGCCTCGCCGGTGGCTGCGCCGTCGGCAGCTCCTGTGTCGAGCGCGGCAACGCGTGCGCCACGACCCAAGAATAGGGCGTGGTTTGCGAAACCCGACAGAACGGCGGCGCTGGTGGACTCCACACGTTCGGAACCGTGGCCGAAAACTGTCGCATTCATTCGCGGTGCCCACCGCTCGCACCCCTCCGCCGCTGCGCGAGTGAAGCGCCCCGCGATGCGAATGCGGTTCTCCGTTCCGGGACGCTGGCTGCGGGTGACGCCGTGACAGTGCGTGGCCAGCTCGGGTTGGGCGGCGGGTTTACGCCCGCGGTTCTATGTCTCGGAGGATGTTGCAAGCACGTAGGCTGCGGCGTGCTCCTCGGCACACCTCCGGCCGCGTTTCACCTCGAGTCATTCGGTTGTAGCTTCTGGCGACTACTGCGGATCGACGCTGGCCGCGGGTTGGGAGCCTCTCTGATTCTGTCACGAGTCGCAATTCGGCGATGAATCCAGACAGTGCTGCGACGTCCCAGCCTTCGGCCAATTTGTGGTTGCATCGGGCAAAGTTCAGGCGGCTTCATTCGACTGGGTCCACCTCTATGGTGTCAATTGGAGTCTGATTGACGTGAAACTCTGCGAGGAGCAGCCGGTGAAAGGTCGTTCTCCATGACAGTGGACGTTCAGTCCAAGCCTTCCCTATTGATCGCCGCTGCTTGGGTGCTCGCGATCATGAGCTGCGTCGACGGCAACCGCGGCGCCTCCCGCCATCCAGCAGCGGGGAGCCGTTCAGGGCCGAGTGATCGATTTGTACAGCAAGGTACCCCTCGGCGGGCGCACGGTCATGGTGGGCCACCGCTCCACGGTGACCGCCGCCGATGGGAGCTTCGAGATCACGGCCGCTCCTGATGTTTACGACATCGGGGTTCTGGACTCGGACCGCAGTAACCTATCCATTTACCGTGGTTTGAGCCTGCGAGACGACCTGGTCCTGGCTCATCCCGTCGCAGAGCCTATCGAGCACCGGCCCCACTTCAGTCGCCTGCAAGGGAACCTCTCGGGTGGCGCCAAGTATCCATTGAGCGCTTGGAACGATATCGTAGCTGTGTACTTCTTTTCGGATCGTCTTATCGATCGCCTCTTCATTGGCGGCGGGGCTGGTCGTCGTGGTCCTCAATACGCGATGGGGCTCGGGTTCAACGGCGAGGAACGGCTGGAGGGAACCCTGTTCGCGCTCGGCACGTTCGCGCCCGATCCTGCCCGGCACGGGAAGTACCCCGCCGCCGTCGCCAAAAAGAATGTCGTGATCACCGCCGGCGTTACGGAGTCTGTCGATCTACATCTCGAGCCCGTGGACCTCGGCGTCGTCAGGGCGAGCGTCGTCGCTCCCGACGCGCTCTCAGGCCTGGGCGTTTATCCTTACTATCGATTCCCCTTCCGGGGTGCTTTGGGCACTTTCGGTGCTTTAGTTCCTATCCCGAATGCGGATGTCCTCCGAGGGAGCCCGACGGAAGGCCGTCGGGAGTTTACATTCGACGTTCCGAAGTTGGTCGAAGCCGGCGCAACATTATGCCTCCGTGCGACGGTGGAGGCTCATCCCCGGCGGCAAACCGAAGTGTGCGGCATCGAGCTCGACGGTGAGCCGATGGTCGTCGAGCTTGACGCAAGTCCCGTACTCGCAAAGCCAGTGAGCGGTGAAACCGTGAATGGGGCCTTCGAATACGTCTGGACCAAACCCGCGAACGCCATTTCGATGCTCGAGCTCACTCCGGATTCGGAGCCATCCAGCGAGCAGCCGACCATCCGAGTGTTTACCGTTGAGAGCTCCGCGGTGATCGACAGTGCCAGGTGGAGCTTACCCCCACGCACCGGTTGGCGGTAAGGCGTTCGCGTGGCCACACTCGGACCATTCGATTCGCTGAATCACGCAGCCAGCCCCAAGGGATGGGGCACGCTCGTTCCGGCCCAAACACGCATGAGCTATTCAGGAACCGCTACAGTCACGACGGCGCCCTGAGCACGTCAGGACTCATCGCGCAGTCCCTCCTTCGACGTGAATACTGCGCGTGGTCACCGCACGCGCAAAAGCGTCGTCGTGGGTGACGAGCAGGATGCAGCCGGGGTAGGCGGCGACGGCCTGCTCGAGGCGTTCGATGGTGGGCAGGTCGAGGTGGTTGGTGGGTTCGTCGAGCACGAGGGCCCAGGCATGGCGACCGAGCCCGGACGCGAGCGCGAGCTTGCGAGCTTCACCGGGGGAAAGGCTCGCCTCCTGGCCTTGGCCACGCCGCGCCAGCAGGCGCTCGGGGTCGCTG
>DASQDA010000561.1:0-2521 GCA_035634435.1 Polyangiaceae bacterium | reverse complement strand
GTGCGGCTCCTCCATGGAGGAAAGAAGCTGACACGTGAGGAGCTACTCTCGGAGCTCGAGCGAGCCAAGATTTCGACGGAGGGTCAGCGCGGTTATCACATGCTCTGGCACCTGTCCCAGAGCGGTACGCTCTGTTTTGGGCCCCCGCTGAAGCAGCAGCAGACGTTCGTGCTGCTGGACGAGTGGGTGAAACATCCGCTGCGCCTGCAGGGCGACGAGGCCCTTGGCGAGCTGGCTCGGCGCTATTTCGGGAGTCACGGCCCCGCCACGCTCCAGGACTTCGGGACCTGGACCAAGCTCAGTGCGGCCGAGTTGAAGCGCGGGCTGGCCGTGGCACGTCCGGCGCTCGAAGAGCTGGTGCTGGGTGGGGTGACCTATTGGATGGCGCGCGATGCGCAACCCGCTGCGCCCGCGGCCAGGAAGGCTCGCAGCGTGCTGGCGCTGCCGGGCTTCGATGAATACTTGCTCGGGTATCGGGACCGCAGCGCGGTGTTGGCAGAGGAGCACCGTCAGCGCATCGCTCCGGGTGCGAACGGCATCTTTTTGCCCACCATCGTCGTGCAAGGCCAGGTGCTGGGCACCTGGCGGCGCGCAGCGAGCAGCCAGGGCGTTCGTCTGCAAGCCGTGCCTTTCACGACCTTGAGCGCCGCCGCCTTGAAGGGCTTCGAGCTCGCCGCCAGCGAGTATGGCCGCTTTCTCGGGGTGGCTGTCAGCGTCGGTCCCAAGCATCAGCCGCGCTAGCGCAGCGAAGCCGCGGGCCTCGCGAGGCGTCAGCGCCGCGGGCGTTCACCCCAGCGCGCGACGAGGAGATCCCACACGACGCGCACACGGGGCACCGAACGCAGCGCGCGGTGTGTGACCAGAAAGAGCTCGTCCACCGGCCACTCTGCCGCCGCTGCGCGCAACGCGGCTCCGAGCTTCACCGGAACCAAGCCGTAGGCGTGGACGCTCGGCTCGGGCACGAGCGCAACACCCACTCCCTCCGCAACGGCCGCGAGCTGCAGGCTCAAACTGTCGGAGCGTACCCGCGGCTCGCTGCCGCGCACGTGCTTCTGAAACCAGCGTGCAGCGCCGATGCTCGCGAGCTCGTGCTCTTCCCAGCCGACCCATGGAACGGCGTCCCACGCGCGCAGCGTGCCCATGGACTGGCTGAGCTTCGGTGAGGCGACCAGGACCCAGCGCGCGGTGGTGAGTCGCCGGACCAAGAGATCGCCGCGGGTGGGCCGCACGGTGCGCAGCGCCAGATCTGCCTCGCGACGGCTGAGGTCGAGCACGGCCTCGCGCGGATCTACCGCCACGCGCAGGCCAGGGTGCCGCGCCAGCAGCTCGCGCAACACGGGCGTGACGAGCACGTGGGCGACGTCCGGCGGGCACGTGATCCGCACCAAGCCGGAGGCCTCACGCTCGAGCCGCTGGGTAGTGTTGGCAAAGCGCGTCATCACCTGCTCCATCTCTTCAGCGATGGGCATCAGCTCGTCTGCTGACTCGGTGCGCGTAATGCCGTCCCGGCTGCGTTCGAACAGGGTGGCTGACAGCGCCTGCTCCAGCAACGCCAGGCGCCGCGAGACGGTCGAGGCGTCGACACGCAGGGCACGCGCTGCGCCGTGCACGGTGCGCGCCCGACAGAGCGCGAGGAAGAGTCGCACGTCGTCCCACGGAAACGCGGAATGCACAGGGAGCTCATGTTGCATGGACGCAACGCTACCTTGCATAGACACAGATAGCCATGCATGGGTGCATCACGCACTCTTGGCTCTGGCGGGACCAACGCGAGGAGACAAACCATGAACGACAATCAACGAAACACCTTGATCATCGGCGGAACGGGCAAGACCGGGCGCCGGGTAGTACAGCGGCTCGAGCAGCGTGGGGTGCCGGTGGCCGTCGCCTCGCGCAGCGGCACACCGCCGTTCGACTGGAACGAGCCTGCCAGCTGGGCGCCGCTGCTGAGCGGCGCTCGAGCCGTGTACCTGGCGTATCATCCCGACGTGGCCGCGCCGGGAGCAGCCGAGCGGCTCCGCGCGCTGTCGCGCCTGGCGGTACACTGCGGCGTTCAGCGCATGGTGCTGCTGTCCGGTCGCGGAGAGCCGGCGTCGTTGCCCAGCGAGCGCGCGGTGAGCGAGTGTGGCGCGGCGTTTACGATTCTTCGCTGCGCCTTCTTCTGCCAGAACTTCAGCGAGGGAGCGTTGTTCGAGCCCGTGCTCAGCGGCGAAGTTGCTTTCCCCGCGGGTGAGGTCGCCGAGCCGTTCATCGACGCCGAGGACATCGCGGACGTTGCGGTCGAAGCGCTCACGAGTGCCGAGCACGCCGGCAAGATCTACGATCTCACGGGACCGCGACTGCTGACGTTTGCCCAGGCAACACAGTCCATCGCGAGCGCGACCAACAAGAGCGTGCGCTACGTGCCGGTGACGCCCGAAGCCTATCGCGCCGCGTTGGCCGAGCACGTCGCTGCGGACGAGGCTGATTTCTGGAGTGAGCTGTTCCGAAAGCTGCTCGACGGGCACAACGCGCAGGTGAG